>JAFUNW010000057.1 GCA_017472905.1 Bacteroidaceae bacterium | reverse complement strand
GACCGGTTCATCCAATCCGGTTAATTGTTTGTATGGAGTATACCGACCGGGATTGTGTGTACTTCGACAATCAAAGACATATCCGCCTCCGTTTCCACTTGTGTCTTCCGGAATACCTTTTTTATAAGAAAAACTATAGATGCGAACCACTAGGTGAGTACGTTTTTCTTTTGGCTGATAAGTCGGTAAAGCACAAAGCTCCTCCAACACTTTTTGTAAATAGGGGCAGTCGTTAAGTAACTGAGGAGATTTTTCTAATAAATCCCGCATATTCTGAATAGCCGGAGGTATACTTTGTAAAAAATGACTCTTGCGCTCAAAATTGCCGCGATAGCCATAAGCTCCGAGTACTTGCATCAGGCGGAACAGGACAAAGAGTTGCAAATGTGCATAAAACTGTTCTTTGGACAAAGTAACGTATTTGGAAACTTCTTTCAGATAAGTATCAATCAATCGATTGCGCAACGATTCCGGATAGCGTGCGGCAGCCTGCCAAAGGAACGAAGCCAAATCGTAATAGAGCGGTCCTAAACGTCCTCCTTGGAAATCGATGAATCGGGGAGAACCTTCGGCAGAAAGCATGACGTTACGGGCTTGAAAGTCGCGATACATAAATACTTCTTCTTTATCAGAGAGTAGTTTGTCGGCCAGACGGACAAAGTCTTGCTCCAATGTTACTTCATTAAATTCAATAGAGGTTGCTTTTAAGAAACAATATTTGAAATAGTTCAAGTCAAACATCACGTTCATACGATCAAAACGAGGTTGTGGATAACATCGTTTGGCATCCAATCCCTCTTTTCCTTTAAACTGAATGTCCGGCAGACAAGCAATAGCTTGATGAAGCAGTTCTTCCTCTTCCGAAGAATAATTCCCGTTTTGAGAACGACCTACAGCAAGGGCATCGAACAAAGACCGATTACCCAAATCCTCTTGCAAATAAAAATGTCCGTCTTCGCTCAAGTTCGCAATTAATTGTGGAACCGGTAAGCCTTTTGATTGAAAGTGTTTTGCTAGGTAAACAAATGCTTGGTTCTCTTCAACAGAAGCTCCGTAAACAGCAATGATACTTTTTTCGTCTGTCAAACGTAAGTAAACCCTGTTGCTACCTGAGCCGGTAATGGTTTCCACTTTGCCCCGATAATTTGGGAGGTACTTTTGTAGTATTTCGGTTGTTTGCATCTCTTACTCAAAATTGATTCATTAGCGATGCAAATATACGTTTTTTATCCCAAATTGGTTAGTCTATTTCGCAAATGTTATCAAATAATCCGGAAAACTTTTTGGTATGTTTATGGGTTGAGTCTATGCCGGTCGATTGTTGTTATGCTATTGACCGTATATATAATATAAATAGGTATGGTTTGAAATAAGTGAAAGCATGAGACTCGGTTACCTCATTTTTATTTTGTGGCTGATTGCTTTTCCTGCAATAAGTCGGGAGGTAGAAAAGGCAAACGCAGACAGTTTGACTAATACCATTCTACCCCTTTCGTGGAAAACGGTAGGCGAAATAGTGTTTATTAATTCCGGAGTTTGGGCATTCGACCGCTTTGTAATGAATGAAAAGTTTGCTCGTATTACACCTTCTACTATAAATCGTAATTTACATAATGACATGGTTTGGGATAACGACCGTTTTTCAACCAATCTGCTTGCTCATCCCTATCATGGGAATCTCTATTTTAATGCCGCTCGAAGCAACGGATTAAGCTATTGGCAGGCTTTTCCTTATACATTGGGTGGAAGTCTGATGTGGGAATACATTTGTGAAACCGAACCACCGGCTATCAATGATCTTATAGCAACCACTTTTGGAGGCATGGCTTTGGGGGAAACGGCTTTTCGTCTATCTTCACGAATTTTGGATGAAAGTTCAAAAGGTAGAGAACGTATTATCAGAGAGGTTGTGGCTACATTGATATCCCCTGTACGTGGCATCAAACGTCTGATCTCCGGAAAGATGTGGGCATATCGTCCGTACATCTTACCTTCCCCAAAAGATTCACACCCCTTGACCTGGGATGTCGAGTTGGGAGGATTCTATTTGTATAACCGCTCTTATAAGAATAAACATATATCCCCTTATCTTCGTTTTGATTTCCAGTATGGCAATCAATTCGAGGGGAGCAATATACCTTTTCATCATTTTTTGTTTAATATCTCTTTGGGTATGTCAGATACTCAACCATTAATTCAACGAATTTCTTTAACAGCCAATCTTTGGAGCAGGAATTTGGGAGAACAGACGAAGAGCGACCTTCTTTTCGGATTGTTTCAATACTTTAATTATTACGATTCCAATCAAGTGGGACAATTTGTTGAAGATGTTCCTCTACGATTTTCTGAAACAGCTTCATGGGGACCGGGAGTTCGTCTGCATATACCACAAATTAAAAAGATTGGGGGAGAGTTGGAGCAACATTTTTATCTCGGAGCTATTTTATTGGGAGGTAGTTACACCGACTATTATCAAGCCATAGACCGCGATTACAATTTAGGGAGTGGGTATGCATTAAAAAGTCATACTCGTTTACAAATAGGGCAATGGGCAGAAGTTTGCTTAGGTGTGGAGCACTATAGACTTTTCACGTGGAAAGGATATAAACCTTATGAACTATTTGAACGGAATTTACTCTATCTGAATGCACAAGGAGACAAAGGAAATGTATCATTTACCGTAATAAATCCGACTCTTCAAATTCCGTTTCTTTGGGAAAGCAAACTTCATCTTGATGCCGGCTTTTATTCTCGGAAAAGCTATTACCATCATCGCGAAGTGCAACGAACGAGAGCGATTACTCTACGTTTGGGAGTGAATTGGGAATTCTAAAAAATAGCTGAAGCAATATGTATCCAAAAAGAAACGTTCTTTTTTCTTCTCCTACCTGAAAAAAATAACCGGCAGATTGGGATTGTCAACTTGCCGGTTTTTATCTTAGTGCTCTACGAATTTTTCATTGTCTTTTCTTCCTTATTCTTCTCTATTAATATATCAGTTGAGCTATCAAATTTCAATTCAGTGTTTCTCTGTATTGCATCGGCGAATATCCGGTATGTCGTTTAAAGTATCTTCCAAAGAATGAAGCATTCGGGAAGTTCAACATGTCAGAGATTTCCTGTACCGTTAAAGAAAAATCGTGCAATTTGGATTTTGCATCCAATATAACGGCATGAGCTATAATATCCATCGCTAATTTCCCACAGGTTTCTTTACATACAGAACTTAAATATTTGGGAGTAATGCACAATTTATCAGCATAAAAAGTAACGCTTCGTTCACTTTGATAATATTCAAACAAAACATTCAAGAAATTGTGGAAAATAATTTTTCCACGTGTTGGTTTTTCCTGTACAACATCTTGTGGACTTCTTGAACGATAGGCTGCTCCTATTGTATATAAGAACGAATTTAATAGACTTTGCCGGATTTCTGAATATTGGCTACTCAGTTCATTATTCTCTACTTTTTTCAAGAAATGACAATAATCAATGAATAAAGACAGGTCTTTTTCTTCTACACAGAGGAGGGGATTCTTATGCAATTCTGTTATAAAAGAGATGTTGGAACGTTTGAATTCTATGTTGCTGGCAAATTCAGTCGTAAAAAATATCACGTATCCTTCAAAATCTTCCGACACTTCATGGCATTGCACAATGCTATGTGGAAAGATGGTTATCAACGAAGATTCATTCACCACATATTTCACCATGTTTATTGATATGGTAATCTTGCCTTTTATACAGATGATAAAACTTCCGTTGTTCAATCTGTACAACTCTTTGTTTGGTTGAAAGTCCTCTCCCGGACAATTCCATTTATAAACCATAAACCCGGTTGAAATTCCATTTGATTTTAAAATATCATTCTCCATAAATTTAAATCGCTAATGTTCTGTCTGTTTTGCTAGCAAAATTAGATGTTTTATTTAAATTTTGCATAGAAAACTCAAATTCGTTAACAAGTTTTCTATCCCATTAAGTTATATTTTTTACAAATAGGAAACATGATATATTGTAGAGGAAAAATGGGACATAGAGTCATTCTTATTTAATCGATAATCAATAAACTTAGAAGCTCTTTAAAATTTCTTATCTTATTCTGTACGTTCTTTTGTTTCTTCGTTGTATCTTTGCGCATAATCAAATTCCATAAAATACATATACATATGAAATCAGATATAGAAATAGCTCGCAGTATTTGCTTGAAAAAAATAAAGGAAGTAGCCGATTTGGCCGGTATACCTCGTGAAGGAATCGAAAACTATGGCCGTTATATTGCTAAGGTTAATGAGAAACTGATAGACGAACAACGTATTGCAAACAATCATCTGATTCTAGTAACAGCCATTACTCCGACCAAAGCCGGAATTGGAAAAACTACGGTATCTATTGGCTTAGCATTGGGATTGCAACGAATAGGGAAGAAAGCTATCGTAGCCTTGCGTGAACCCTCTTTAGGACCATGTTTCGGAATGAAAGGAGGAGCTGCCGGTGGAGGATACGCTCAAGTATTGCCAATGGAAAAAATCAATTTGCATTTTACCGGTGATTTTCATGCAATCACTTCGGCACACAATATGATTTCGGCTTTGTTGGATAACTATCTCTATCAAAATCAGGACAACGGATTTGGATTGAAAGAAATTCTTTGGCGAAGAGTTCTGGATGTAAATGACCGTTCCTTGCGCTATATAGTGACGGGACTTGGTCCTAAAACCAACGGATTGACACAAGAATCTGGGTTTGATATTACACCGGCTTCAGAAATTATGGCTATTTTATGTTTGGCAAAAGATGAAAACGATCTTCGTAGACGGATAGAGAATATATTATTAGGTATTACATTGGATAATAAACCTTTTACCGTAAAAGATTTGGGAGTAGCCGGTGCTATTACAGTTCTGTTGCGCGATGCATTACACCCTAATTTAGTACAGACGACTGAAAATACTCCGGCATTTGTACATGGAGGTCCGTTTGCTAATATTGCTCACGGTTGTAACTCAATATTAGCAACCAAATTAGCTATGACATTTGGAGAATATACAATTACGGAAGCTGGATTCGGGGCTGATTTGGGAGCTGAAAAGTTTTATGATATCAAATGCCGTAAAGCCGGATTACACCCCAAATTAACAATTCTTGTAGCAACGGCACAAGGATTGAAAATGCATGGAGGAGTCAGTGCTGATAAATTGAAGCTTCCTGATATAGATAGTCTGCAAAAAGGATTTTGCAATTTGGATAAGCACGTTCGCAACTTACACTCTTTTGGACAAACGGTCATTGTTGCTTTCAATCGTTTCGCGACAGATACTGAAGAGGAGGTTGATTTGATTCGTAGACATTGCGAAGAAGATTTAAACATCGGGTTTGCCGTTAACGGTGCTTTCGCTAATGGAGGAGCCGGGGCAGAGAGTTTGGCTCGTTTGGTCGTACAAACGATTGAAGAAAAACCTTCCCGTCCATTGAATTTTGCATATACAGATGAAGAATCGGTTGAAGATAAAATATCCAAAGTCGCTTGCAACCTATATGGAGCCGGTATGATTACATATAGCACTACTGCACGCAAAAAACTAAAACGGATAGAAGAATTGAACCTTTCTCATTTTCCTGTTTGTATAGCCAAAACACAATATTCATTCTCTACCGATGCTAAAATGTATGGTGCTGCAGAGGGATTTGAATTCCATATCCAAGATATTGTCATCAATCAAGGGGCCGAAATGTTGGTCGTGATTGCCGGTGATATTTTGCGTATGCCGGGACTTCCCAAGCAACCTCAAGCATTGCATATCGATATCGTAGAGGGTGAAATCGAAGGATTGTCATGATAATAGCAAAAAAATATTGTAGTAAATATGAAAACAAATAGCTTTTTATCCGTTATTTATGGAGGAGTACTTCTATTATTCGTATCTTTTCTTTCTATGAATTGTTCTAATTCCAAAGAACAGTTGACAATCGTAGAGCATATCCATTACGATTACAGTGAAGAAAATGAAGCAGTAATAAACTTTTTACATCAATTGGGAGGTATGTGTGAGTATGACTCCATAATTTTCTCCGATGGCTCCTGGGCTATTTATAAATGCAAGAGTGCTCCAATGAACAGCCTGCTTGAGATTTTTGATAAAGAAGGACGTTTGCTTGCAACAGAATCTCAAACTTCGGAATGTTATCCGCAGTATGTTGTGTACAATTACGATCCCAAAGATCGTTTAACTAATTTGATTGTTTCCGTAGTAGCTGATTTCCCGGATATAATAAGAGCGGAAAATAAAATTCTTGCATTTCGTCAACAGATAACGGATATTGATTATTCCAATCCGGATACTGCTAGATACGAACAAATTAATATTAAATACAATGCAGAGGGGGATGTGACGAAAGTATACAAAATGTGGCAGAACGAAGAAATAGTGGCTCTGCAAGGTTATGTATTGCGTATATCAATGGAGCCTTGTGCTAGTTTTTGGGAAAGTGATTTGGACGGAGGAGAGTACATATTTAAGGTTGTAATGCATCCTAAAAATACTGAGTTAACTGATTTTTACGTTTCTTATTATGCGGACTTTTATCCGACATTCCAACAAAAATTCGAGGATGATGTTTGGGTAAAAAGTATTCTTTACCCAAATCCATCTTATGTAGAGCATGTCGCCAAAGAAATGATGGAATTCGAAGAAGATGGAGACAAACACATTTATACATGGAGTTCTGAAAATGAAGAGAAGCAATATCGAACTATCTGGAAAAAACAATTGCCATACATGGAGCAAGTCGTTAGTCCTTATCAAACAGTCTTGAAGCAAATCGAATACAACTACGATAAATCATTGACCGATGTAGAAGTTGTACACAAAGAATACAATTACCAAAAGAAAAACTTGGAAATACGCGATACGGAATCATTAAGTGTGAAAGAAATGATGAATAT
>JAFUNW010000056.1 GCA_017472905.1 Bacteroidaceae bacterium | reverse complement strand
CGTGCCGATGTTGAACATGAAGTCGTTCTTCTATAAGAGTGGTGTATGGGGTTGGGGAGCCGGCTCTAATCCGAAACCTGCAACCGGAACCATCGTTTTGACAGAAGCCGGTGCTGCTCATCCTGCAATTGCTACATTGGGCTATGCTGCCGGTGACGAAATCGAACTCTATGCCGTAAGTGACGAAGCTTATTCCAACAACATTATCCAAGGATACACAGCTTCTGAAGGTGGCTTTATCGCTGAAGATGCACCGTTGGCAACCATCGGTGACGGAATCAATGCTTTCCATGAACATGGAACAAGCAACATCTACATGCTCTATCCGCTTTCTAGCGATGCAGTTGTTGCCGGCGTTGAATTTACTGACGATGCAACGAACTTGTTGATGGCTCTTGTTGACTATTTGGCTGATTCTAAGTCCAAAGTTCGTCAAGCTAACAAACCGAATATTGAATTGGATTATTACAATGGTGAAACTGTTGTGAAGATTACAACAGGCATCGATGGTGCAGTTATTTACTACACAACCGATGGTACAGA
Source organism: Bacteroidaceae bacterium (assembly GCA_017472905.1). GTDB lineage: Bacteria > Bacteroidota > Bacteroidia > Bacteroidales > Bacteroidaceae > Phocaeicola_A. The sequence goes on along the minus strand of JAFUNW010000056.1, from coordinate 3,152 downwards.
ACCGACTACTGCCAGTGCACAATGGAATATGCTTGATTCACTCACAGTAAAAGAACCTATTACAGTGAAAGCCTATATTTCTGCTATCGGTTACAATGATTCAGAAGTTGCCACTGCTGAAGTTGTAGTAAAGAGTCAATGGGCTGCTCCTGAACTAACCATCACTCGTAATGAAAACAACACCGTTGTTGAATTGACTACTACAGAAGAGGGTGGACAAATTTACTTCAACTTTGCCGGTGGGGAAACTGTGATTACTTCACAACTTTATACCGAAGCTATTACGTTGACTGAACCGGGTACGCTTTATGCTTTCGTTGCCGGTGGTGACAAGTTGAATTCAGAAATAGCCGGACAATATATCGGTATAAACGGTATTACTGAAGAAACCATTCGTTTGGATACATTGTCTAACTTCGACTCTAACCCGACCGATTGGTTCGTCACTGTAGACGAAGTAAACGGAACCGGTGAAGCAAAAGCTTACTATTATTGGGGTAAAGCTGCATGGAGCTACTATTCTACAGAAGTAGACCGTACAGAACCTGCTTTGGATGAAAACGGAAACCAATTGAAGAATCAAGCCGGTGAGGACTCTGTGATTGTATATTACAAACCGGATCCGAACGCTGTGAAGAGTGTTGTTCCGGCTAATGCCAACGGTTGGGTTATCAAATCTGCCGGTCAGGTATTGACATTGGAAGGTAATTTGGATGCCAATGCTAATGTAGGTAATGGTGAAAAAGGACGTTATGCAGAAACTGCTATGGATGCTATCAGCGGTAAACCGACAAACGGATGTATCACATTTGGTAGTAAATTGGAAGGTGAACCTTATACCGGAACCATTGAAACTACCGAAGCACATGCCGGTCCGTTTGATGTTGTAGCTTATGTAGGAAACGGTAATGGTAGTGGTAAACCTGAAATGGAAATCCAAATTTCAGCAGATGGTGCTGTTTGGACGAAGTTGGGTGATGTGAACATTGCTGATACACAACGCTATTGGAAAAAGACTGTTCTTGCTTACAACGAAACAGCTCCGGTTTATGTACGTATTGCTCATACCGGTGGCGGTTCTAAAGCTCAAGTTTATGACATTCGTTTGATGGTTAACGGAGAAGTATCCAAGGGCTATGTAGACGGTGTTGAATTGCCGGATGCAACTGCTGCAGAAGTAGTTAGTGTTCAGATTTACAACCTCTCCGGTGCTTTATTAAGCGAAATGGGTGAAGGCTTGAACATCGTACGCATTATCTACTCTGACGGTACTGTAGAAGTGAAGAAAGTGTTGAATAAGTAATCAATGGATTCGTAATTTGACTTTATTTCCCGAGCAGGAATTCCTGCTCGGGAATGACAAAGTCCTTATTAAATCAGACAAAGACCAAACTTAACGTTTTGGCAGAAAAAAGAATCAAGTGTCGACTTGGAAAAAACGAAAAAGAAAAGAGCAATCCCGTGGCTTTGATTAACCGGAGTGACCGGAACATCATGAAAGACGGCTTTGAAAAAGGAAATTCAGATAGAACAATATATATTAAGGTGATAAGAAAAGAATAATTAAATCTATAAAATTTCTACATGAGAAAAACTTTACTAATGATGATGTTGCTAGGCGGTGGATTGACAACGCTACAAGCCCAGCAATTGGCATTCCCCGGAGCGGAAGGTTTCGGTAAATATGCAGTCGGTGGTCGTAATGGATCGGTTTATCATGTGACGAACCTGAAAGACAGTGGTTCCGGTTCGTTGCGCGATGCAGTAAGTCAACCCAACCGTATCGTGGTGTTTGATGTCGCCGGAGTGATAAAATTGGAGAGCCGTTTGGTTTTCAAGAATAACTTGTATGTAGCCGGTCAGACGGCTCCGGGCGAAGGTATTACCGTTTATGGAAACGGTGTTTCTTTCTCCGGTGCAAGCAATACCATTGTGCGTTATCTTCGTTTCCGTATGGGAACCGGAGGAGACAGTGGTAAAGATGCTGCCGGTATTTCAAACGGTACAAACATGATATTCGACCATCTTTCTGTATCGTGGGGTAGGGATGAAACATTCTCTATCAGTTCGGACGGTAAAGGTGATTTAGGAAATATCACCATTCAAAACTCCATTATCTCACAAGGTTTGCAATCGCATAGTGCCGGTGGATTGATACAAGCTGAAAATATAACACTGTATCGCAATTTATATGCAAACAATGATACGCGAAATGCAAAAATCAAAGGTAAAAACCAATATGTAAACAACATCGTTTACAACTGGTCAAGTGGTTGTTTCATTATGGGAGGAGATTCGGAAGGTACACATTATGCCAATGCTCAAAGCAACCTCTTTATGAATGGACCTAGTGGCGGAAAGTATGCATTTGGTGGTGCGAACTCTGATTTCCACATTTATGCAACGGATAACTGGCAAGATATAAACAAGGATGGTAAGTTCGATCCGTATGAAATTCCACAGAGCGAATTTACAGGTGGACCTACGTTTATGACTTCACCGATGGAAGCATACGATTTGCCAATTGTTTCGGGTAAGACCTTGTTGGATGAGTCGTTGCCTACGGTTGGTGCTTCGTTGCCTTACCGTGATTACGCCGATTGGTATGTGGTGAATGATGTAAAATCGTTGGGAAAGAAAGGTTCTTTCATTTCGAACGAAGCAAGTCTTCCTTTCGGCGCACCGACTGATTGGAATTTATGGGCCGGAAATAAGAAAACCGATACCGATGGCGATGGTATGCCGGACGCTTGGGAGAGTGCAAACGGAACCGATCCGGCTAAAAACGATGCCATGACCATTGCTTCCAATGGATATGCTAACATTGAAAATTACATCAATAGCATTACGGTGGCTGATCGGGAAACCTATTTACGTACTCCTTTGTGCGTAGAAATGTCGGCTTCAACACAAAATGCATTGACTTTGAGTTGGCTCAATTACACAGAAGGAGAAGAGGGTATTGCGATTGAAATGAAAAAGGGGAGTGCTTTTGAGGAGATAGGACGCACAGCTGCTGATGCTTCTTCGTTTGATGTGGGAGATTTGGAACCCGGAACAGCGTATGTTTTCCGTTTGAGAGCTTTTGATGCTTCGGGTAATTATTCCGATTATACTTCGGAAATTACATTGAAGACTCGTCCGACTCCGGT
>JAFUNW010000055.1 GCA_017472905.1 Bacteroidaceae bacterium | reverse complement strand
TTGTGTTGCAGTAGTATCCGGATTTTCTCGATAAAATCCTAAGTTGTAGCGGTGGGTAAGAAAAATGTTCAAGTTGTCGTTTCTATTCCAAGCCCGTTCCATGACCGTTGGGATGTTTTCCGGATCATATGTCCGTTCACCTTCAGCCATTTCCAAAGGATCGGTAATGTATCGGTCATCCGTGATACCTCCGTTCTCGGCGGCTTTTAGGTGATTCTTCATCGCAATGACATGCAACTGATAGCGGTCTCCGCGATAATAACCAAACAATCCGGCACTGAAAAATGCGGTGGACTGGCTGTTGTACAGTCCGCGTCCATAGAGATAGTCAAATAAGAAACCGGCTCCGATGCGTTTGTTGGCATTCACGGAGAAATAAGCCTTCAGATAATCTTCTCCTGTCAGTTTATCTCCAGCACTATAATAGGTCAAATTAGTATAAGGTGATTTTGTATTCGTGAATTTCAATTGATTGATGTTTGTATAGAAAAAACTATACGGGTCTGTAAAAAAACGTTGAGACTCTTCCGGCCTATTGAAAAATATTCTTGATAAACGAGGAGACCCTAGATTTCCTAGATGATTGTATTCTCCATTCAGTCCATCGGTGAGTTGGGTATTCTGAAAATGATGCATCGCGGTGTCTACCGGAATATCAGTAGTATTTCCAAAACGTTCGTCAATTGTCCATTGATGCAGTTCCACCGGCACATTCTCAACCTCCGTGTTGGTACTGTCAGCCCTGTTACGTAAGCGGGCTTCCTCCGACATGTTTGTTCCCAAGTCATCACCGATACCCCCGGGACGCCTGTCGTTGATACGTTGTGCGACCAGATTCCCGACCATCGTTATAAAGAGTATGTATAATATGCTTCGCTTCATAATGGCTGCAAAGATACGTCATTTTCCTTATTTCACAGATAAAATCCAAACAGAACTGCTTTGGATTATCCTAAAATAATTAAAAAACAGCGATGCGTAAAGTCTCTTTTTGTAAGAACCTTTGGATTTATGCCAAAAAACACGTTACTTTGCAAAGTTGAAGTTTATATAATAAGGAAATAGCGTTATGAACGATAATAACAAAATAGTTCGTTTTGATTGGGCTGCCAAGCGTATGTTGCGCGATAAGGCAAACTTCGGTGTGTTGGAAGGCTTGATAACCGTACTCCTTAATGAGAAAGTGACAATCGAGCAGATTTTGGAGAGCGAAAGCAACCAAAACAGCCGTGATGAAAAGTTCAATCGTGTGGACATCAAGGCTCTGAATAGTAAAGGAGAAATTATTATCGTGGAGATACAGCTGACACGTGAATTATACTATTTAGAGCGTATTCTGTACGGTACATCTAAAGCCATTACCGAACACATTACGTTAGGAAGCAAGTACGACAGTGTGAAGAAGGTCTATTCGATAAGCATTCTTTACTTCGATTTAGGAAAAGGTGCAGATTATCTTTATCATGGTAGAACCAGTTTTGTAGGCGTTCACACCGGCGATCATCTTCAAATCAATGCAAAGGAGAAGAATGTAATCCGTATGCGCTCACCGGAAGAGGTGTTTCCTGAATATTACATCATTCGCGTCAATGAATTCAATCAAGTAGCCACTACACCTTTGGAAGAGTGGCTTGACTACCTGAAGACCGGTCATATAAAGGAGGACACGACAGCTCCCGGACTTGGTGAAGCACGTGAAAAACTTCAATATCTGACAATGAGCAAGAAGGAACGCTTGGCTTATGATGAGCATTTGAATGCTGTAATGATTCAGAATGATGTACTCGATACAGCCAAGGAAGAAGGACGCGCAGAAGGTATAGCTGAAGGACGCGCAGAAGGTATAGCTGAAGGTCGTGCTGAAGGTCGTGCTGAAGGTCGTGCAGAGGGAATAGCTGAAGGTCGCGCAGAGGGAATAGCGATAGGTGAGGAGATAGGCATTGAGAAAGGTATTGTTGCGACAGCTCGCAACCTCAAACAGTTGGGATTGCCATTGGATATGATTGTGAAAGCGACCGGACTTTCGGATAAAGAAATAGAAAAGCTATAAAAAGGATTTTATAAGTTAGTGAACGCTAATAAAAAAAGGTAGGTCTGGAAAAACGAATGTATTCCGGATCTACCTTTCTTATTTAATTAAAGCGTTTTCTTATTTGTCTTCGCGTATAATCTCCATACCTTTGCGAATGGCCTCTTCGTTCATCGGGATGAGGTGGTGATGGCGTTCGGGTAATGTCTTTCGCAAAGCTTTTACCACGCTTTCAATGGAGACGATGGGATGAAGTTTCAAAAGTCCGCCTAAGACAATCATGTTGAAAGCTTTGGCATTTCCCATTTCAGCAGCAGCATCCATTGCATCAATGCGGTATATTTGTATGTCGGTACGAGTCGGTGGATTCGTGATTCCATATCCGTCATACATCAATACTCCACCCGGTTTTACTTTGCTTTCAAATTTTTCCAACGAGGGTTGGTTTAGGATGATGGCTGTGTCGTACTGGCTCAATATAGGGGATGAGATACGTTTGTCGCTGACAATGACAGTAACGTTGGCTGTTCCACCGCGCTGTTCCGGTCCGTAGGCCGGCATCCAACTGACTTCTTTGTTTTCCATGAGTCCGGAATAGGCAAGTGTCTTACCCATAGAAAGGACGCCTTGTCCGCCGAACCCGGCTATGATAATCTCTTCTTTCATTGTTCTATTTTCTGTGCTATAAGGGGGTTATTTATCTTTTAAATCGCCCAATTGGTAGTAGGCAAACATGTTTTCTTCCATCCATTGGTTTGCTTTTTCCGGCGACATTTTCCAACCGGAGTTGCAGGTAGAGACAATTTCTACGAGGTTGGAGCCTTTTCCTGCCATTGAATTCTCAAATGCTTTTCGGATGGCTTTCTTAGCCTTTCGAATGGCTGCAACGGAATGTACCGATTGGCGCGTCACGTAGGCTGTACCTTCGAGTGTGGCTGCTATTTCTGTCATCTTCAAGGGATGTCCGTGCAATGCAACATCACGTCCGTAAGGGCAAGTTGCTGTTTTCATGCCAACGAGAGTAGTTGGTGCCATTTGTCCACCGGTCATACCGTAGATAGCATTGTTGATGAAAATGATGGTGATGTTTTCCCCTCGGTTCAGAGCATGGATGGTTTCGGCTGTTCCGATGCAAGCCAAGTCTCCGTCACCTTGATAGGTGAAGACCAAACGGTCGGGCCATAAGCGCTTGATGGCGCTGGCTAATCCCGGTGCGCGACCATGTGCAGCCTCTTGCCAATCAATATCAATGTATTTGTATGCAAACACAGCACATCCTACCGGAGAAACTCCGATGGTTTTTTCTTCCATTTGCATTTCTTCAATGACTTCGGCTACCAATTTGTGTACTACTCCGTGACTGCATCCCGGACAATAGTGCATGGGAACCTCGTTCATTAAGGTCGGTTTGTGGTAGACGAGGTTTTCTGCTTTGATGATATCTTCTTTTGTCATAATCGTTTTCTCTTTGTTAGCATAAAAAGCGTAGGATAAATTCTATCATTTTCACGAATATAGCTCCGGAACATACGTAGAAAAAGATGTGTCGGTCTTCTACTGTGAAATAGATGATTATCGAGGCGATGGCACCGATTAGAAACAAGATGTTCAAAAGGGTTCTGATTTTATAGGTGTCCATGTTGCTTTTTCTTTTATTGTTTATCGGTTGATTAATTCATTGCCGGTGTTGCCTATTACTTCATCAGTTTTTCTTTCAGGGCAACAACCACTTCGTCCGGATCAGGAACGATTCCTCCCAAGCGTCCGAAATGTTCTACCGGTACGCTTCCGTTGACAGCCAGTCGGATGTCTTCCACCATTTGTCCGGCATTGATTTCAACGGAGAGTATACCTTTCATTTGCTTGGCTCGTTCGGCTATGGCCTTGTATGGGAATGGCCAAAGTGTTATGGGGCGCAACAGTCCGACACGTATTCCTTGTTGGCGTGCATCTTCCATTGCTTTTTGGGCGATGCGTGCACAAGAACCAAATGCAACAATCAAGTATTCAGCATCTTCGCAATCAATCTCTTCGTAGCGTACTTCATTCTCTTCGATGAGGCGATATTTTTCTTGAAGTTTGATGTTGCGGCGTTCCATTTCAGCAGGGTCCAGTTCCAAAGAGGTGATGATGTTTGGTCCTCTTCCTTTGGTACGTCCGGTTGTAGCCCAAGGACATTCAGCTTTGATTTGTTCTTCAGTACGGCGTGGTTTGTAGGGAGGAAGAACCACTTTTTCCATCATCTGTCCAATTACTCCGTCCGAGAGAATCATGGCCGGATTGCGGTATTTGAAAGCTAATTCAAATGATAGGTCTACAAAGTCGGCCATTTCTTGTACAGATGCCGGTGCCAACACAATGAGGCGATAGTCTCCGTGTCCTCCACCTTTAACGCTTTGGAAATAGTCGGCCTGGCTGGGTTGGATGGTTCCTAAACCGGGTCCTCCGCGCATGACGTTGACGATGAGACAGGGGAGCTCGGCTCCTGCAATGTATGAAATGCCTTCCTGCATCAAACTTACTCCTGGACTGGAAGAGGAGGTAAGCACACGCTTACCTGTGCCGGCTCCTCCATAAACCATGTTGATAGAGGCTACTTCGCTTTCAGCTTGTAGAACAACCATTCCGGTTGTTTCCCAAGGCTTTTCTTCAGCCAATGTTTCAAGAACTTCAGACTGGGGGGTAATGGGATATCCGAAATAACCATCGGCTCCACAGCGAATGGCTGCATGAGCGATCGCTTCGTTTCCTTTCATCAAAACAACTTCTCCTTCTGTTGTTGCCATATCTTTCTATTAATTCTGTTTAGTCAATTTTTACTTTATATACTGAGATGCATCCGTCCGGACAAACGATGGCGCAGGCTGCGCAACCGATACAAGTGTCTTCAACGACTTGTCGGGCGAAATGATATCCTTTTTTGTTTACTTCTTTATGAGCCAACTCCAAAACATTGAGCGGGCAGGCCACTACGCAAAGATTACATCCTTTGCAACGTTCGGTGTCCACAACGGTGGCTCCTTTCATTTTTGCCATATCTATTTCTTAATATATAAAATTGTTAATGTTCTTCTCTTCGAATCGGTGTTCCTGGTTGCTTATTGGTTATACATATCTTTGTTGTAAAACTCCAATATGTCCATAAGCATTCGGTGAGCTTCTTTGGCCGGACTTTGCGGATTGAGTGAGATGGCTTCGAGGTAACTTTCCAGTGCTTTTTGCCAGTTCCCTTTTTTGCGCCAGGCATTTCCGTATAGGTAATAAAGTTCGTCATCGCTACGGGCTGAAGCTTTTTCTATCAACGGATTTAATAGACGGATGGCTTCATCGGTTTGGTTCCGATCGAGCAAAGCGCGTATTTTCTCTTTTTGTTCAGTCATCTCAAACAAACTACGCTATCATCAAGGATTCTTTTCCGGAAAGGTGGGGGAGAGTTTATTGTTTCTCTTCCTGCAAGATGTCTTTTAAGACTTTGCGGCTGATAGTCATCTCCAAGTCGGTAAACAACTCTTCTACGCGGTCGATGGTTTTTCTGCGGAATTTACCGGTCATTCGGGATAACTTGGTCTTTTTCTTGTTCAATCCCATTTCATCGGTAATCCATTCTTCGGCTTTGTATTTTTGTCCGCCGTTGCGTTCTTCTTCATACCAATATCGGATATCGTAGATTCGTGCAGTCAATTGTTTATCGTGGCAAGTCATATTCATTTTATAATACACGCGCGTGCGATCCAATGACAATGCACGTGCCGTAAATACGATAAATTCTTCGCCACCGGCTATTATTTCCAGGTTGGAATCGTTTGCTTCGTATATTTTACGGTTAGGCATTTCTTTTTCCTGCTTGAAGTTTTCTGTTGCCCAGTCTTTGGCTATTTTGTACATCTCTTGTGCACTGATGGGGGCTTCAATAACTTTGGTGAAGATAACGCGACCGTTTTCTACCGGTACGGCTCCGACTCCATACTTCGGATTGATTTGCGACATACCCACAATCGGGAGGAGCATCATCCATATAAACAATATCTTTTTCATCTTCTTTTTATTTTTTGGTTTATTTTGTCTGTTATTTTGGGGCAAACTTAGAGAAAATTATCCGTTCTGCCAACTTTTCTTTATTTATTTTAGAGGTTTTAAGGGTGCAAGCGATGGAATTATGCCACTTTGTACTATCTTTGCTTCTTGAAACTGTGTTTATTGATTAATTTTGGATGAATATAGCAAAAACGAAAAAATGAAAAATCTGGTATATATAATATCTCTGGGAGCGGCTGCACTCTTCGGATTTTCGGCATGTAATGAATCTCGGAAAAGTGAATCAAAGGAAAAAGCGTTGGTCGCAAAAGAAGAACAACACAAGCCGCTATTGGCCGATTTTACATCGGCCGAAGCCATGACAACTATATATCGTGGCAAGATAGGTTCTGTTTTGCGTGCCTCAATCGAAGTGATAGAAAAAGGAGCTACGGGTGCGGCTGTTACAGTCTGCATGAATGACAGCCTTTTTACTTTTCATCATGTGGAGCGAAATGCTCAAATGAGAACTTTAAGCTATGAGTGTGGTGACACCCTGTTGATGCTTTCCATGAAACAGGGTAATTATGGAACCGGAAGTTTGACCGGTACACTTCAATGGAATCGCGGGGAGGCTCACCAAGTCTCCATGACGCAATATCTGTTGCATACTTCCGCTTATCCGATTAAACGTTTTGAGGGAGTGGCAGATAAAAAGGTCGCGGCCTCAGTCCGAAACTTGCAGCAGGTGATAGCCCGAAAAGACCGAGACGCTTTTGCCGATTTGTGCGATTGGCCTTTCAGTTTCCGAGGAATGCCGGTTGCAGATGAACAAGCCATGAAGAAGATTCCCGAAGAGCAGTTCTTCAACGAAGATTTTATCTCTAAGATAGCAGACTCCTATGACTATTTTTTCTATCGGGATGCAGAGACCGGATGGTATTGCTTGGGACAAGGTTTCCTTTGGTTTGTCGTGAATCCGGACGGCTTGATTCGGGTAAAGTCGATAAGTCACACTTTTTAGTATAAGGAGAAGTCTTTTGGAGCAATGGGCGATGCGCGAAAAAACGTTCGCTTCGATGATTTGAATTATTTTATCATCACAAAATGAGAATTTTAGAAAAAATGTTGCTGGTTTAAAATATAAGCTGTAACTTTGCACCCCGAAAGATTAAACCATTACACAATTTATTGTTACCAGCAATAAACAAACGTATAATATTAAAAATTAAAAAATATAGCAATGAAAAAAGGTCTTCATCCAGAGAACTATCGTCCTGTAGTGTTCAAAGATATGTCAAACGGTGATATGTTCTTGACTCGTTCAACCTGCAAAACTAATGATACAGTAGAATTTGAAGGTGAAACTTATCCTGTAGTGAAAGTCGAAATTTCAAATACTTCTCACCCGTTCTTTACCGGTAAGGCTAAGTTGGTTGATACAGCCGGACGTGTTGATAAGTTCATGAGCCGTTATGGTAATGCTAGAAAGAAATAAAAAATTCCTAATATAGACTAAGATTAATAATGTAAACGGAGACTAGTCGTGAGATTAGTCCCGTTTTTTTATGCTTTCACACGAATCATTAACATTCATAGAATAAAAACAGATGACACAAAAAATTAGAGAAACCTTGCGAGACTCCAAAGCGGCGCGTTGGGCAGCCCTCGCTATCGTATCTTTTACGATGAT
>JAFUNW010000054.1 GCA_017472905.1 Bacteroidaceae bacterium | reverse complement strand
TTAATCACTCTCTTTTCTTCTCGTAGAATGTAGTCTGCACAACGTCCAATGAATATGCATGAACCTTTTTCACTTAAATGACGGATTGCATCGCTTTGGATTTTGAACAATGCTTCGTCACTTAGACAATTGCCATACATGTTATCTCCGATGAAAGGGATGACTTCAAACAATTTGGAGAGAACTCCTTTTTCTTCATCTTTCTTTTCAAACAATTCTTTGCAGAAGCCACTTTCTTTTGCAGCCATTTCGATGAGCGTACGGTCGTATATGGGTATGTTCAGCTCTTGTGCTAACATCTTTCCAATGAGTTTCCCTCCGCTTCCTAATTGGCGTCCTATATTAATGAAGTATTTTTCCATATAAATTACAGTTTTAGATTGATATTATTTTATCGGTTATTTTTTTCTGTTTTAAACATTCTGAATTGTCTGTATAGCATCCAACCCGCGATAACGGACGAAAGAAGGTCTGAAAGCGGCATAGATAGCCAAACTCCTTGTTGTCCCCGGAATAAAGGTAATACAAGTAATAAAGGTATAAGGAAAATCAGTTGTCTGGTCAGTGAAAGAAAGATACTGATTTTTGCCTGACCGATACTTTGGAAGAAATTAATCGTAACCATTTGAAATCCGACAATAGGGAAGAAAAATACCAGGTAACGCATGCCGTTTGCCGCTTGCTTAATTAACTCTTGGTCGGTAGTGAATGCACGTGCCAATAGATCCGGCATCAGCTCACCGGCAAGAAAAGCTGATGTGGTTACGAAAGTTGCAGCATAAATGGTCAATCGCAAAACCTTGTTCACTCGTTCGTATTGTCGGGCTCCATAATTGTATCCGGCAATGGGTTGCATACCTTGATTAAGCCCCATTACTATCATGACAAAAAAGAAGGTAATCCGGTTGGCTATACCGTATGCTCCGATAGCCAAGTCCCCTCCATGCATTTGCAATCCTTTGTTTATGAGAATAACTACAACGCAGGCGCAAAGGTTCATTAGGAACGGAGCCATACCAATAGCCAAAGAGTTGGTTACAATTTTGCGTTGCAATTTGAAAGTACCCTTTCGTAGGTGTATCAGTTCTTGCTTGTTCGTGAAAATTTTCAATTGCCAACAAAGGGCAATGCATTGTGCCAATACGGTTGCAATGGCTGCTCCTTGTATTCCCATATCGAAAGTATAGATAAAGAGCGGGTCTAGAATCGTGTTGATAATGACGGTCCCGATTGTTGCGTACATGGCTTTTTGTGGGTGTCCGGAAGAACGAAGCATGGCATTCAAGCCTAAATACATGTGGGTAATTACGTTTCCTAACAGGATAATTTCCATGTAGTCACGTGCATAACCAATCGTGTTGTCGCTGGCTCCAAAAAAATAGAGGATAGGGTCAATAAATGCCAGCATCAAAGCCCCAAAGATAACACCGATAATCGTATTTAAGGTTATGACGTTACCAAGAATGTTTTGTGCTGTAGAGTAATCTTTTTGACCAAGTTTTACGGAAAGAAGAGTTGATGCTCCGACTCCGACCATAGCTCCAAATGCTGCAGATAGGTTCATGACCGGAAAAGTAATGGCCAATCCGGAAATAGCTAACGGACCAACACCCTGACCAATGAATATACTGTCCACCATATTATATAGTGATGATGCTGTCATGGCTATGATGGCGGGAATAGCGTATGTGGTCAATAATTTGCGTATGCTCTCATGACCAAGTGCAGTAGGAGCAGATTTTTCTTCTATCAAATTGTTTGGGTTATCCTTCATTGTTATTATATACCTTATAAATTTGATGCAAAGATACTGCAATTTAATTTTTATGCCTACATTTGCATCCTAAATGGTGAAAATATGATGAAAAAAAAAGATAACCGGAGGGTTCTTGTGGGGATGAGCGGTGGTCTGGATAGCAGTGCTACTTGCTTGATGTTGCAAGAACAAGGATATGAAGTGGTGGGAGTTACGATGCGTGCATGGGATTCTCCATCAAAGTTTACCTCCTCTTTACAAGAAGAACCGGATTATATATTGGAGGCGCGTGCATTGGCCAAACAATTGGGCATTGAATATCATGTGGCAGACGAGCGGGAAGGGTTTCGTCAGGTCGTAGTTCAGAATTTCATTGATGAATACATGCAAGGTCGTACCCCCAATCCTTGTGTACTTTGCAATCCTTTGTTTAAGTTTCGAGTTTTAATGGAATGGGCCGATCGGTTGGATTGTGCTTATATTTCCACCGGACATTATACCCGATTAGAGCAGCGTGGGGATTTGATATATATTCTTACCGGTGAGGATCTCAAAAAGGACCAAAGTTATTTTTTGTGGCGTTTGGGACAAGATGTCTTAAAACGTTGTATATTCCCCTTAGGAGGATATCGGAAAGAAGAGGTACGCCATTATCTGTATGAAAAAGGTTATGTATACAAAGCAACTTCCAAAGAAAGTATGGAAGTCTGTTTTGTAGAGGGAGATTATCGCGATTTCCTACGTGAATACCAACCGGACATCGATCGTTTGATTGGTCCCGGAAAATTTGTAAATGCAGAGGGTGTGATGCTCGGTACTCACAAAGGGTATGCCTATTATACCATAGGCCAACGAAAAGGATTGGAGATTGCATTGGGCAAACCGGCGTATGTGTTGAAATTAAATCCCGCGAAGAATACGGTGATGTTGGGAGATGCGGAGCAATTGAAAACTCAATATATGTTGGTAGAACAACCGGTTTGGGTGAATGAACAAGAGTTCTTCTCCTCACCGGAATTGACAGTACGCATTCGTTATCGCAGTAAACCGATTCCGTGTGAAGTTCGTAGATTGGAAGATACTCGTTTGTTGGTTCGTTTCCAAGTGGAGGCTTCTTCTGTCACTCCCGGCCAATCAGCTGTTTTTTATATAGGCAACCGATTGGTAGGTGGTGCATTGATTGCATCGCAAAGGGGAATAGGGATGTATACGCTTGATGTAAGCTGACTTTCTCCTTTTATCTCCTTTTATCTCCTTTTATCTCCCCTAAAAAACTATAACATCCCCTTTGTTGATGGAAGTTCATAGTGATGAATATCTCGGCGGATGGCCATTTTAAGAGCACGTGCGAGTGCTTTGAATATACCCTCTATTTTGTGATGCTCATTTTCTCCTTCAGCTTTGATGTTCAGATTCATGCGTGCGGCATCGCTCAGCGATTTGAAGAAGTGGAGAAACATTTCGGTGGGCATTTCTCCAATCTTTTCGCGATGAAATTCTGCGTCCCATACCAACCAAGGTCTTCCTCCGAAGTCAAGAGCAACTTGACATAGACAATCATCCATTGGGAGACAATATCCGTAGCGCTCTATTCCTCGTTTATTGCCCAAAGCTTGGTAAATACATTCGCCCAATGCGAGTGCCGTGTCTTCAATTGTGTGATGCTCGTCCACATGTAAATCACCTTTTACCAGAATCTCTAGGTCCATCCCTCCATGTTTACCGATTTGTTCAAGCATGTGGTCAAAGAATCCCAGTCCTGTAGCAATCCGGCAATCTCCTTTTCCGTCCAGATTCAGACGGATTGATATATCTGTTTCTTTCGTAGTGCGTTGTACGAAAGCTGTTCGTTCACCAGCGAAAAGATATTCGGCTATTCGGTCCCAGTCAGTGGTAGCTAAAGCACAGAAAGCTTCCAAATCTTTTTCTTTCAGACAATCGGTATGCTCTTGTAACAGAATGGCTTTGCATCCCAAATTCTTGGCCAGTTCTACATCGGTGGCTCTGTCTCCGATGACGTAACATGCGGATAAGTCATATTCTCCGGTCATGTAGTGATTCAGCAATCCTGTTCGGGGTTTTCGAGTCGGTGCATCATCTTCCGGAAAACTTCGGTCTATGAGTATTTCATCGAAAGCAACCCCTTCTCCTTCCAATGTTTGTAACATCAAGTTGTGTGCTGGCCAAAAGGTCTCTTCCGGAAAAGAGGCAGTTCCAAGTCCGTCTTGATTGCTAACCATGACAAATTCATAATCTAACTTTTGTCGGATAAAAGCCAGGTTTCGGATTACTTTGGGTACGAATTCCAGTTTCTCGAATGCATCGATTTGCTCGTCTGCCGGTTCTTTGATGAGGGTTCCGTCTCTATCTATGAATAGTGCTTTTTTCATTTTCCTTTTTTTATATTAATTTATTTCAGTCTCTCACATTCGTTAAGCCACACTTGAGCTACGGCATCGCTAGGCATTTGCCAATCACCTCGTGGACTGAGAGATACGGAACCGACTTTCGGTCCGTCCGGTAAACATGAGCGTTTGAATTGTTGGTTAAAGAAACGTCTGCAGAATGTTGTCAACCATTTCTTGATGGTGTCGTTTCCATATTTTTGGTCAAAAGCCGATTGTGCCAGATAATAGATTTTGGAGGGTCGTTCTCCTAAACGCACGAAGTGGTAGAGGAAGAAGTCATGTAGTTCGTAAGGACCAACCAAATCTTCTGTCTTTTGTTTGATATTTCCGTTTTCGTCAGCCGGAATCAGTTCCGGACTGATGGGGGTATCAAGAATGTCGTGTAGAGTTTGGGCTGCCTCTTT
>JAFUNW010000053.1 GCA_017472905.1 Bacteroidaceae bacterium | reverse complement strand
GGAGGTAGAATATCCGGCATAATCGGCTAATTCTTTCAACGTAAGTTTCCGACCGATATTCTCTTCCATGTAGTGAACAATCGTATGAATGTTATCCTCCTCAGAAGAAGAAACAGCACTGCGATAAGAAGCACAATAACTCAGCGTAGCCAAGAAATAGCGGAGAGTAGCACTGGCATAATGCAAATTCTCGGGGGTAAAACCCAGCTTCAACGTCATAAAAATCTCCTCAAACAGCTCCAACCGATGATGAATACGAGAATCAGAGCTAGGAGCAATGCTCACCGGAAGTCCTACACCGGGCGCATATTCTCCGGCCAACTTCCCTTTGAAATGAATCCAATAGATGGTCCAAGGATTATCTTTGTCCGCAAAATAAGCATGAGGCATGTCGGCCGGCAAAATAATATACTGATGGCTTTCCATCGCATATCTGACCCCATCCAAACAACAAAAACCTTTGCCATCCAAACAATAGATTAATACATATTGTCCCAAAGGCTCTTTCCGTTCGCGATAATGATGAGCCGCTTGGGGATAATAACCAATATCGGTAACATAGAGCAACGATAAAAGCGAATCTTTCTCCATTTTCTCAACGATCATCCGAGGTATCACAATGGCCCGTTCTCCCTTGAATCCATCTCTCAATTTCAGCATAGTTCAACGTTTAAATCTATTTTTCCGACAAAGATACACATTAAAGTAGATAATCAAAAGATTATCCATCTTTTTAGCCAATCATCTCTATTTAACCCCCTCTTTATTCATCGTATTTTTGCAGCCAAAACAAACAAATCAGTTATTTACATACATGGAATCATTCAACAAAAAAATTCATCTACTTCATTTGCCTCGTTTCTGCAATGGGGGGATTACTATTCGGCTACGGTCAAATGGGTTGGCGCTCGGTTATACAGGGCTTGGTAATCCTCAACAGGCCCAACGCAACCTCGAAGAGATGAGACTGAAAAAGCAAAAGCCGCACACAAGTTATCTTGTCTGTGGCTTTTTTCATACAACATTCGCGTTTATAAAAAAAACAGACAAACATTTGGAGATGCACAAAAGGATACGTATTTTTGCAAAAATAATTAGAATAAAAATAAATCGCGATGAAAAGAACAATCTGTTTCCTCTGCATTTTAGCACTGACAGTGGGAAATGCATGTGGGCAAAATGTCCTGCCCATAATCCGTACAAATAAATCCACTATCACATTCTTTGAAAAAGAAAATCCAAAAAAAAGAAGTTGGAGCATCAATCCGCAAGTACGACCAGACATACTAGATACTTCTGCAAGCCAAGTAACATTTTACAGCGAAAAGGACACTTTGATTTTCAATGTGGAAAAGGACGGCATATACGACTTTATAGTCCTACGAAACGAACGGGATACAGCTTATACACAAGTGCGCTGGAATTCAGAAAACCCTCTAGAGAATCCACCCAAATGGATACAAAAAATTTCATCATCGGGCTTGCTCAGCAAAAAGCAGGCACAATTCGACATAGACGCATTAATCTATACCATCGGCGAAGTACACCCGAATATGTTTCACAACATCAGTCAAGGGGAGTTCTTCACACAAGTGAATCGCATCAAAGAAAGTCTGCCCGACTCAATAAGCCCTATTAATCTATACAAAAATTTGGTTCCGCTAATTGTAAACCTCGGAGACGGACATACAGGATTGATAATGCCATACGACAATCAGACCCTAGTGCTTCCGGTGCAGGTCAACGTGGATGTTAACAGCCTAATCATGACTGTCAAAAGTTCCTATGACGAAATCATCCCCCAAGGAGCAACGATTTTGTCCATCAACGGAAAGAGTTATAAAACGATTCTTGATGAAATGAAAACATTTATCAATGGAGAGCGAGATTTCTTCCGGATACAGCGACTGAACAATTCTTTCCCCGAACTGTGCCACCTAGTTTACAATGCAGAAAAATATGAAATTGAATACCGCATCGGCAAACGAGAGAAAAAGATAGCGACTCTATTTCCGGCTTCCATCAAAGAGACAAAAAAGCATCTGCTTCCTAAAGGGAAAAAGGAAGCTCGAAAAAAAGCCTACTCTTTTACACTGATGAAAGAAAAGAAATGTGCCGTCATGGACTTTCGTAGCTTCGATAACCCCGACAAGATGAAAGAATTTACCGACTCGATGTTCACCACACTTCGCGAAAACAACATCAAACACCTCGTTATTGACATTCGCAACAACGGAGGAGGTAACTCAAAGGTGGGAGATGAACTATTCAAATACATTTCCTCCACCCCATTCAATCAATTCGGAAACACTGTAATACGCATTACTCCCACCACCAAACGTATTGCCCAATACCCCATCGACATGGCTCCCGGATGGTATTTCCACAACTCCCTCGAAATGATTCAACCACTAACAGTCGAGGAAGGTCATTTCGATGGAAAAGTCTATCTGCTTACCAGTAATTACACATTTTCTTCGGCCTCAGTTTTCTCTTGGGCTTTCAAGCATTTCAACATGGGTACGGTTATTGGCGAAGAGACGGGAGGAATGAATGTTCATTT
>JAFUNW010000052.1 GCA_017472905.1 Bacteroidaceae bacterium | reverse complement strand
GGTACTGCACCATCGGCGATTTGTTTGCGGATACCCAAACGAAGAACATCACCCTTCTTGGCTACCAATCCGAATGCACTGCTCTTGTATTTACCGGCAGTAAATGCGATGGCACAAGAGGTCATACCGTTGGGGAATACATAAGTAACACCGTCATTGTCGGTCAATTGAACCGGTGCAGTCCAATCGGTGTGTGCATCGTAATAAGTCAGGTCTGTTACTTTTTCATCGAACGGACTCGGAATCGGAGTGGCGTTGTTGTTTACATATACCTCTACCGGACAAGATAAGCTGGCAGGATCTGCAAGGTAGTTGCTCCATGCTCCATCATAGAAACCGTCACGGTAGAAACCTTGTACTTCTACTTCATATACACCGGCCGGAGCATCTTTCACTTCTTGGTAAACATCGAAGTTTATCATGTAAGCTTCAGCACACTTGTTGTCGGCTGTACCACCGATAGCGGGGTCACCCATCCAACCTTCTTTACTTTGCTCGTAGTTCGGGTTCTTCAAGAACTTATTGGTTACGTCTGTACCCGGTTCGATGCTGTTAACGATGGCTTCGTCAATCATTTTGGTCAACTTCTCTGTTTCGGCCACGATTTCTTCGGTAGTCATTTCGCGAGCTTCGAGGATATCTTCTGCGTCAAAATCGCAATAGTCGCCCAAGTCAATGATTAAGTCGCCATTCAAATCCGGGTCAGTAGCAGCTTCTACACCTCTGGCCACTTCAGCTTCGTATGCAGCCCAAGCAGCGATGTTTTCCAATACTTTTGCAGACTCGGTTTCGATTTGATTGGAAGCAGCGATGATGGTAGCTTTGTCGTTTCCGCTCAATCCGGCAACCATAGCATCGTAAGCCTCTACCATTCCCACTGTAGCAGCTGCTGCATCGAACTTCGGAGCGTTGGCGATTACGTTTTCAAACCATACGGTGAATGCTTCCGGTTTGCTTCCGTAGTAAGTCAATGTCCAATCATCGAAGATTGACCAGTCTGTATTTACCAATGAATCTTTCTTCACACCAAAACGGATGTTTCCATCTTCAGTAGAGAAGAACAAAGTAGTTTTGTAAGCATCCATTGCCAAGTAAGGAACGGCGCTTTCCATCGTGTTGGGGATGTAGTATGATTTGCCATTGATTACTCCGGTAACTTCGCCGTTTACACCGGTAGCAAGTTCTTGTGCGCCGGCGAAAATGTTGACAATGCTGGCGTTCAAGCTGTCAGCACCGGTCTTGGCATAGAGTTTGGCAAATTGTTTGTTGCCTTTTTCAAAAGCAGTGGCAGCATCACCTGTACTACCTGCACGGTAGTAAGCTTTCACGCTTACGGCATATACACCGTTCGGCATGTTGGCGAGGTCTTGGTATGCATTGTAGTTCTTGTTGTAGAACTCAGCGTTGCCATAAGATTTGAAAGCAAAAGCAGTTCCGCTCCAACCGGTTCCGTTGTTGTCTGCATAAGTCGGGTTGGTGATGTCTGCAGTCTTGTCAACCGGGTTTTTGGGGTCAACGTTTTGAGCATCGTATTCAGCGATCTTTGCTTTGATAGCTTCGATGGCAGCGGTGAAGTCTTCTGCTGTGCTGGCCATGTTTTCGTAAACGGCAACTTGTGCAGTTACGTCAATACCACGAGTCTTGGCTTCATCGATTTGGTCTTTCAAAGGAATAGAAGCGTTGTAAAGAGCCAAGTCAGCGTTGTAAGCCGGGAGGGTTACGTTGTTGTAGGTAGCCAATGCTTCGTTGTAAGCTGTCATTTCAGCACCTGCGTTGAATGCTTCTATCACAGTTGCGCGGTCTACAGTTGTATATTGGATGTACTCTTCGCTGTTGATGTGAGTTTCATAGTCAGCTTGCGAGATGAACATCCAGTCGATGTGCTTGCCTTCGCCTTCGGTAGTGAAGCAGTTCAACAATTCGTTGAATACGTCACCGTCTTTCAAGTCGGTACGAGACCAAGCCAGGTCGATACCGAAATAAGAATTGGGGTGTACTTCGTTCCAAGCAGCATAATCGGGATTCTTTTCTGATACAGAAAGGCGATAATATCCGTTGGCAGCTTTCTCCAAGTTCCAGTAATAGTTTGCTTGTGAAACACGGTCAACGTAAGAGTCTCCGTCTACAGCGTTGCAGAATACTTCTTTCCAAGATGTGCCGTCGCCTGTAGCATCATCGCGGAAGATAACGGTTTTGCCATCCCAATCACCGTTGTCGTCCGTTACTTGCTCAAATGTTACCGGGTAACCGTTATCGCCGGCAGAAGAGGTCGTTCCCCATTTGTTGGCACCCAAGAAGAATTTTTGGGCAGTTACGTTGTACATGTACATGATGGTGGCATTGTCAACCACAACATCCATTGCTTTGTCAGTAGACACAGCCGGAGCTGACGGAGTCAGAGGCTTGGCGGGAGCTGCCGGTTTGGTCGGTGCTACACGTACGCCGTCTACAATTTGTGCGCTCAAGCTGCTGCATACGAGCAACAGCGAACCAAAAAGTAAATTTTTCAGTTTCATAAGCTTGTTGTAAATGTTAAAAAATGAAGTTAATTATAAAATTTAAAAAGTTGTTTCATGCAAGGCTCGTCTTCATGCGTATTAATTAATGTGTGCTTAAGTGCACGTTTCGCGGACAAATTTAATCAACGGCCGTAAAAAAAAAAAAACTTTGCAAGTATTTAGCGTTTATTAACGCAGGAAAAGTGTCTTTTCTTTTCGTTTGCGTTAACGGAGGATTGAGGGCTGTTATTCTGAGCGAAGTATTTGTCATCCTGAGCGGAGTATTTGTCATCCTGAGCGGAGTCGAAGGATCTTCAATAAGGAGATAAAGGGAGTTAAATGGAGATAGAGGGAGACAAAGGCCAATAGCCCGATTGTCGTCTTGAACACATTGGTCATTCTGAGCAAAGTATTTGTCATCCTGAGCGAAGAATTTGTCATCCTGAGCGAAGTCGAAGGATCTTCAATAAGGAGATAAAGGGAGTTAAATGGAGATAGAGGGAGATAAAGGCCAATAGCCCGATTGACGTCTTGAATACATTGGTCATCCTGAGCGGAGAATTTGTCATCCTGAGCGAAGTCGAAGGAGCTTTAGAGCATAGCTGGAGTCTTCTAGCTGTCCCCCTGTTTTAGGGGGACGAGCGACACGTGTGTCGCGTAGGGGGTGTAAAAAAGTAAGCATAGTAATTAAAGTTATTATCCACCCCTCAGTCCTCCGGACGGCTCCCCTAAGACAGGGGAGCATTGGGGCGTACGCTTAAACGATGTGGTTTACTTTTTTTCCTCTTTCTTTTCATTTTTCCCAATGTTCCGGAATGACGGCCGGTCTTGAAAATTTTCCTTTGCTTTGCTCCCAAAAATCTGCCGTGCAGCAGAGTTCCGTCCGCCGTGCAGCAAAAGTTCGTCTGCTGCACGGCAAAAATTGCTCCGCCGTGCAGCAGATTTTTCTCTGCCGTAGGGGAAATTTTTTTCTCCCGTAGGGGAGGAAAAAAGTAGAGCGTAATAGGGGGGAAAAGTATGATATTTACCTCTTTTGTATTGAAATAATTCGGATAGTGTGTGGTTTTATGAGAATTTTTGTATTTTTGTCGGTGATAAAGCCATGAATATATTCAAGAGAACATACATTTGGTGCAAGCGTTTCCGGTATCGCAAAGGGTATGGGGTGCACTCCCCTTTTGCCTTTTCGCTGATGCAGGACGTGATTCATGAACGGCGAACCTACTATGCCTACCGCGATTTGCGTTGGGTGCGTAAAGAGGCTCCGGCGCAATTGCCCCGTTATCCTCAGCGCATCGACAAGCTGCTGTTTCGCTTGGTCAATTATCTTTCTCCGGCGTATGTCCTGGAGGTCGGTACGGGGAGTGGCATCAGTCTGCACTATCTGGCCGCCGGTCGGCGGGGTGCACAGGTCGTGAGTTTGTGCGGCCCGGAGGCAGACGAACGAGTGTCGGAACTGACAGCTTCGTGTCCGAATGCCGAGCTGTTGGCCGGCAATGAATTGGAGCTGCTGGCTGAGGAGTTGCGCTTGCATGAGGTGGTTGATTTCCTGCATGTTGCGCATACGGAGCATTGTCGCGAGGTGGTGGCCCGTTGCCTCGACCGGGTGGACGGTCGGTCGCTCTTTGTGATAGAGGGCATTCACCGTACGTCCGACAAATTGGCATGGTGGAAAGAGTTGCAGGAGGATGTGCGGACAGGCATCACGTTCGACCTCTATGAATTGGGCTTGATTTTCTTTGACAAGACGAAGTATAAACAGCACTATGTGGTGAACTTTTAGGAGGGGGAGAAATTTATGTACCCCTCAGTCCTCCGGACAGCTCCCCTAAGACAGGGGAGCATTTAGGCGTACGGTTCAGAGGCGATTGAGTTTTAACAGATAAGCAGGGCTATCTCAGCTGTCCCCCTGTTTTAGGGGGACGAGCGACACGTGTGTCGCGGAGGGGGTGGCTCTTAAGTAGTATTAAAATTAAAACAGTAAATAAAGTATAAACGATTAAACGAATCAAGAGATGAAGAAAAACTTTCAAAGTGTGGTGGCAATGGCTGCCTTGTTGATGTCATCGGTGGTGATGGTTGGCTGTGGAACAACCGGAACACCTCAACAAACAGCGTGTGCTTCAGAGGCGGACGTGTATGCGAACCTGCCTTTTGAGATGGAAGAGGTGAAACAACCCTCGTTTGCTGATTATCAAGTGAATATTGTGGATTTTGGAGCGAAAGGCGATGGGGTGACCCTCAATACGGAAGCTATCAACAATGCCATCAAAGCGGTAAGCGAAAAAGGTGGCGGCAAGGTGGTGATTCCTGCCGGTATCTGGTTTACCGGTCCTATTGTGTTGCAGAGCAATGTGAATCTTCATGCGGAGGCTAATGCATTGGTAATTTTCTCGGACGACTTTATGCTCTATCCCATCCTCGACACTTCGTTCGAAGGCTTGAATACCCGCCGTTGTCAATCGCCTTTGTCAGCTTACGGAGCTGAGAATATCGCCATTACGGGTGAGGGCGTTTTTGATGGCTCGGGTGACAGTTGGCGTCCGGTGAAGAAAGGCAAGATGACCGAAGGACAATGGAAGAAACTTGTGAAGAGCGGCGGTGTAGTAGACGGCAACGTATGGTATCCGACTGAGGGTTCATTGAAAGGAGCCAAGGCTACGAAACAATTTAACACTCCGGAGGGGTTGACTACCGAAGCCGAATGGGATGAAGTGCGTCCTTGGTTGCGTCCGGTATTGTTGAGCTTTGTGAATTGTAAGCGTGTGTTGCTGGAGGACGCTACGTTCAAGAATTCTCCTGCTTGGTGTCTGCATCCGTTGATGTGCGAAGACATTACGTTGCGCCGCGTCAAGGTGTTTAATCCCTGGTATTCTCAAAACGGTGATGCACTTGACCTGGAGTCGTGCAAGAATGCTTTGGTGGTAGACTGCTTGTTTGATGCCGGTGATGATGCCATTTGTATTAAATCCGGCAAGGATGAAGACGGACGCAAACGCGGTATTCCTTGCGAAAACGTCATTGTGAAGAACAACGTGGTGATGCATGGACACGGTGGCTTTGTAGTAGGTAGCGAAATGTCGGGCGGCGTGAAGAATATCTATGTATCCGACTGTTCGTTCTTAGGTACGGATGTGGGTCTCCGCTTCAAGAGCACGCGCGGACGTGGCGGCGTGGTAGAGAATATCTACATCAACAACATCAACATGATTGACATCCCCAACGAAGCGTTGCTCTTTGACCTTTTCTACGGTGGCAAAGGAGCCGGTGAGGAGACTGACGAAGAGGTGGCAGCCCGTATGAAAGCCGCTATTCCGCCGGTAACGGAGAAAACTCCGGCTTTCCGCAACATTTTCATCTCCAATGTGAAGTGTAAGGGTTGCGATGGACGCGCCATGCTGTTTAACGGCTTGCCGGAAATGCCGGTGAAGAACGTAACGGTGAAGGATGTGGTTATCAGCGATG
>JAFUNW010000051.1 GCA_017472905.1 Bacteroidaceae bacterium | reverse complement strand
TACTATTTTCTTTCCTTTCAGAGGGTTTGATTGAAGCATGTTTGTTTGTCTTTATGAATTCTTTATAACAAGAGATGTTCGTCAATTTATTTTTGGATGCTTCTCAAGCGGATTTTGGTCAACATCTGTTTGGTGTTGAGGGTGAAATCGCCTTGCAATATCCAACTGTAATATCCGGGGTCGCGCCGGAGAACTTCTTCTACGGACATTCCTTTGTATTTTCCGAAATTGAAGACCTCTACGTTTTTATCGTTATACACCATGCGTCCGGCGAAATCAACATTACGGTTGAAACTGGAATATTCCGACAGGAAGTTTACATCGTTTTTCAAAGCGTCCGGATAGCGGTCGAGTTGTGCTTTCAACACTTCGTAAGTGGCGTAGGTATCTGCTGCTGCGGTGTGTGCATCTTCCAGGTTTTTATCGCAATAGAACTTGTAAGCAGCCGAAAGGGTTCTTTGTTCCAGCTTGTGATAGATTACTTGTACATCGATGAACTTGCGTCTGCTTAAATCAATGTCCACGTCAGCCCGCAAGAATTC
This sequence comes from Bacteroidaceae bacterium, assembly GCA_017472905.1. Taxonomy (GTDB): domain Bacteria; phylum Bacteroidota; class Bacteroidia; order Bacteroidales; family Bacteroidaceae; genus Phocaeicola_A. The sequence goes on along the minus strand of JAFUNW010000051.1, from coordinate 2,874 downwards.
TTCGGCCAATAAAGGGATGTCGAAGCGGTTGGAATTGAATCCTGCCAAATCGCATCCTTCGATGTCTTTGGCGATGTTTTTGGCTACCTCTTTGAATGTGGGACAGTCGGCAACATCTTGGTCGTATATGCCATGTATTTCGGACGAACTCTCCGGAATGTGCATCTCCGGATTGATACGCATCGATTTAGACTCCTCGTTTCCGTTGGGATATACTTTCAGGTAGCAGATTTCAATGATTCGGTCGATGTTTATATTGGTTCCGGTTGTCTCCAAATCGAAGAAAACGAGCGGATTCTTCAGGTTTAGTTTCATTTTGCTTATTTGATATTTAATTGTCTGTGGGATAAATTCGTTTTTTATCAGTAAAAAAGTAAGTTCTCAAGAAAAAACTTATTGGAAAGGCTTTTCGTCATACAAAAGTACATAAATCCGCTATAAAACCAACTCTTTACTGAAAAAATATTTATTCTCGGGTTGTTATCCTGTGAAATTGTCGTTCTTATTATATACGGAAAAGGCCGTCCCAAGACGAGCCGGCCTTTTGATAAGTATCAGATATATCTTTTAGTCGTTCAACATCATTGGCATCAACAGCATCAGCAACTCTTCATTTTCGTCTTGTTCGGCCGGAACGAGTACACCGGCACGTGACGGGTCTGCCAATTCGATGATGACATCTTGTCCGGACAGGTTATTAAGAATGTCAATCAAGAATGTAGCTTTGAATCCGATGCTGAGGGGCGTTCCGCCATATTCGCAAGCCAACTTTTCTTCAGCAGAGGTAGAGAAGTCTATATCTTGAGCTGAAATAGTCAGCAAGTTGTCTTGCAGACGCAATTTGATAAGACTGCTGGCTTGTGATGAGAATACAGAGACACGGCGCAGTGCACTTAACAGCGTCATGCGGTCAATAGTCACTTTGTTGGGATTGTTTTGGGGGATAACGGAGTTATAGTTCGGATATCTTCCTTCGATTAACCGACAAATCATTTGATAGTTTGGCAATACGAACATGGCATTGCGGTCATCAAAATGTATGCTGACGTTTCCTTGTTCTTTTCCTAAGATGTTTTTAAGTAATGTAGCCGGTTTTTTAGGTAGGATAAAGGCTGCTTTTTCGTTTCCTTTAGCTTGAAGGGTGCGATTCTTGACGAGTTTGTGCCCATCAGAAGCAACCATTGTAATGTATTCGGTCGTAATGTCGAAATAGATACCGTTCATTACCGGGCGTAATTCATCGTCTGCTGTAGCAAAGATGGAACGGTTGATACCTCCCAACAAAATGTCAGCCTCAATGTCTACATTGACTGCGTTCTCTCCTAAAGCTGTCGGAGTGGGGTATTCATCTGCATTTTGGGCAACAACGCTGTAACGTCCGTTTTGATATTGAACAAGGATTTCCCAAGTTCCGGGGTTGAAGTCGAATGACAGCGGTTGCTCGGGAATCTCTTTCAATGCGTCTAAAATGGTTTTTGAAGTGATGGCGAATTTACAATTTCCGTCACTCTCCGTTATTTCAAGAGAGGTGGTCATGGTCGTTTCATTATCCGAAGCTGTAAGTGAAAGAACTCCATCGGTCAAATCAAAGAGGAAACAATCAAGGATAGGTAACGTGTTTTTTGAATTTATAACCCGACTGATTGCTTGCAAATGGCCAAACAATGCGGAACTTGATACAATGAATTTCATGTTTCTACGATATTTAATATTCTGAGTTGTTAGTTTTATTGTTACAAAGGTACGAAAAGTTTGTATATTCTTTGCAAAAAGCAGAGAAAAAATTCGTTTGGTAACAAATAAAATTGTACTTTCGCATCAAAATTACGTAGCAAGATGGAATTAAGTGGAAAAATTATAGCAGTACTTCCTGCTAGAGAAGGAATTTCCAAGGCTGGAAATCCTTGGAAAACACAAGAATATGTGTTGGAAACACATGATCAGTATCCTCGTAAGATGTGTTTTAATCTTTTTGGTGCAGATAAAATATCCCAATTTAATATACAAATTGGTGAAGAGGTTACGGTTTCTTTTGATATAGATTGTCGTGAATGGCAGGGACGCTGGTTCAATGATATTCGTGCATGGAAAGTTGAAAGGGCAGTGGCAAATGTTGCAGGTGGTCAACCTGTAGAGGGTGTCCCATTTCCGCCTCCGGCCGCATCTCCCGTTGATTTTACAGCAACGGATGAGAATGATGATTTGCCTTTTTGATAGGGTAATGGCATAGAAAGAGATTGGAGGCCGGAGATTTTCGGCCTCTTTTTTGTATGCTTTAGTTAGATGTTGTTTTGATTATACGTGCTATAGTATTGCATAAATTGGGTTCGCTCAAGGATTTTATTTTCTTGAAATGCAGTATTCAATTTTCCTCGAAACTGCTGGATATTTTTGTATTCTCGTTCGTTCATCCATTCTTCTATTTGTTTTTTCATCGTTTGAATGCGCTGTGGGCCGTTCCAAAATATCGTTGTACAAATTTCTACAGCCGATGCTCCGGCCAAAAGGCTTTTGATTGCGGCCCAACCATCATGCACACCTCCGGAGATTCCATAATCAATGAGAGGTATTTCTGCAGAACTGATGCAGGTCCATCGGAGTGCATTGCAGATGTCTGATGCATGCGACCACATTTCTCCGACAGTCAGGCTGCTTTTGTCTATATTTATGTCCGGACGGTAGGGATGATTGAATAGGACAACAGCATTGACTCCATTAGCATATAATTGGTTGATAAGAGCAATGGGGTTGGTGAGATTCATTCCTAATTTAATAATGATAGGAAGTGACGTGTATTCTTTGACTTTTTTCAAGATGCTTATGTGCTTCTGTTCGTAACTTCCGTATTCATATTCTTTGTCCGTTTGTACTTCC
>JAFUNW010000050.1 GCA_017472905.1 Bacteroidaceae bacterium | reverse complement strand
TATCTGGGGCTAATAAATTGATTGTAATATTTCAATGTACAGATTCTATTAATGGTACTCCTGATGAAATGATAGAAACGGTCAACGATTTTTCACAAGTAATCTCTGAGACGGATTCTTGTCTCATGATTGCAGATCTTGTAACACAGATTGATTTAGATTCAATTATATTACTCTCGGATTTTATCTATGAAAATATACCATACTTCCTAACCGATGCTGATTATTCTCGTATAGACAGTCTTTTGTCTCGACAAAACTATCTTCAGGATTGTATAGAAGATTCAAAGCGTATGCTAATGTTCCCCTCATCAGGTTTGCTAACAGCCAATATCAAAAAAGATCCATTAAACTTATTCTATCCGGTTGTATCTAAGTTAAATCGAGGAGCAAGTAGTGATTTTTTTGAATTATATGATGGGTATATTTTTACGAATGATATGAATCGATGTTTAGTATCAATAACCTCACCATTCGGGAATAGTGAGACACAGAAAAACTCAGCGTTAGTTCAATACCTACAGGATGTAGCTACAGATGTAAAATCTCGTCATTCTTCAATAAATATAGATTTTATCGGAGGACCTTCTATTGCAGTTGGTAATGCATCACAAATAAAGAAAGATAGTATCATATCCGTAGCTATTTCAGTTGTTCTTATATTATTATTGATGCTTATCGTATTTAGAAACATACGGAATATTCTACTAATCTCTGTCTCTATTTTATGGGGGTGGGTGTTTGCACTAGGCATTTTATCTCTTTTTCATGATAGCATTTCTCTCATTGTAGTTGGAATTTCAAGTATTATTTTAGGAATAGCAGTCAACTATCCATTACATTTAATTACACATTCCGGCCATACGCCCAATGTTCGACAAACTGTACGCGAAATAATATCTCCGCTCATTATCGGAAACATAACTACCATTGGTGCATTTATGGCTTTATTACCATTGGAATCTACAGCCTTAAAAGATTTAGGTTTATTCAGCGCATTTCTTTTGGCTGGGACAATCTTGTTTGTTGTCATATATTTACCTCATATATTAAAGGTTAATCCCATAAAAGATAAATCCCATAAAAAATGGAATAAATGGTTAATTGGGATTGGTAATTTAACTTTAGAAAACAGCAAATTGGGAGTAACCATTGTCATTTTGCTTACGATTTTGTTTGCATGGTTCAGTTTGCGTACAAAGTTTGATTCCAATATGAGCCATATCAACTACGTGACAGAAGAACAGCAACGAAATATGGAATACTTTCAACAGCTTACCTCCGGTGCAGGGAAAGCCTATCAAAGTCTTTATGTCGTATCCAAAGGTAAAAATATAGATGAGGCTTTAGCTAATAGCCATCGCATCCACAAGGGACTGGAAAGTATATCAAACTCTTATAATGAAACATCCCTTTCTTCTTGCGTAGACTTTTTTATACCTTGGGAAATACAAGAAAAGAGAATCAAAAAATGGGATGCATTTATCACGAAATACAAGGAGGTGCTAACAACAGACTTACAAGAAATTTCTACGGATTTAGGTTTTCAACAGAATGCTTTCGAACCATTTTTATGTACAATAAAGAAGAACTATACACCCAAGCCATTTGACTATTTTTCTCCTTTGTATTCTATGTATACTTCACATTTTAGTATCGACACTAATTCTGAAAATTATAGAGTTGTTGATATCTTAACTGTTAAGGAATCGGATGTTCAGAGCATAAAAAATCAAATTAATGCCGTAATGGATGAATTACATTTCTGTTTTGATGTTCAAGGAATGAACAGTGCATTGGCTGATAATCTTTCGGAGAATTTCAATTATATAGGTTGGGCCTGTGGACTCATAGTCTTCATCTTTTTATGTTTTTCTTTTAGAAATATAGAACTAGCCATTATCTCTTTTCTGCCTATGGCTGTCAGTTGGATTTGGATTCTTGGTATCATGGGAATGACAGGAATTCAATTTAATATTGTAAATATCATCCTTGCAACTTTTATCTTTGGACAAGGAGATGATTATACCATCTTTATGACTGAGGGTTGTTGTTATGAATACGCCTATCGTCGTAAGATGTTAGCCTCATATAAGAGTTCCATTATTATTTCAGCTCTTATTATGTTTATAGGCATAGGTTCTCTCATTTGGGCAAAACATCCGGCTTTACATTCATTAGCAGAAGTTACGATTGTTGGAATGTTTTCCGTTGTTCTTATGGCATATATGTTACCTCCCCTCATTTTTAAATGGATAGTTTCAAGACATGGCAAATATCGAAAAAGGCCACTAACACTTGTTCCATTGTTGCGAACGATATATTGTGGAAGTTGGTGGTTCACCCAACTTATTATAGGATATATACTTGGAGCATTCCTTTTTGTTTTTTCTCCAAGAACAAAAAGGAAGTACACTTTCTTTCGAAAGTTTGTAACATTATGTCATAAGATAGATCTTCGTTTGATGCCAGGAATGAAGTTTGTACTTCATAATCTGGCTAATGAAAACTTCAACAAGCCATGTATCATTGTTTGCAACCATCAATCCATACTTGACCCCATGTTTTTTATGGCGTTGAATCATAAAATCATCATTGCTGCTAATGAAAAGTCAAGTATGAATCCGATTGTTAAAATCATGTTTAAATGGTTAGGATTTTACACAATCAAGAACTGTAATTTTACGGCGTGGAAAGACAGTTCTTTGGAGCGCGATTTAAAACTTTTCCGAGAATTTATAAATGATGGATACAGTATTGTTATATTCCCGGAGGGAGTTCGTAATCCCGAATCATCCATATTGCGTTACCATAAAGGACCTTTTTATTTAGCGGAAGAATTGGGAGTCGATATTTTACCAGTCTTTTTACATGGTGTTAATCATATTATGCCAAAAGGAAGCTTTGCATGTTACAAAGGAGAGGTAAACATGTATATTGATAATCGTATCAAACAAGGTCATAATCTATGGGGAATCAATTATTCACAGACGACTAAATTGGTTCATAAATATTATGCTAAGCAATATGCTTTTTTACAAAAGAAGCACGAAACAACAACCTTTTTTATACCTTTGTTGTTGGATCGTTACAAATACAAAGGAACTGAAGTTATGGCTGCAATAAAAAAGAATTTAAAACGATATAGAAATTATTCAGATATTATTGATCACGAAATCCATGAAGATACAATATTTATAAGAAATGCCGGCTATGGAGAAATGGCTTTGCTTTTCGCCTTGGTTCATCCAGATAAAAGAATTATAGCATGTGAAGCTGATGAAGAGAAATTAAATCTGGCTAAATATGCAGCAGATGGTATTGTTGCAAATCTTAAATATATTACAATGACGGCAAATATTCAATCTGATAACGTAGTAAATTATGATAAAAATGAATTATAAAGACAGAAAAAAATATTTTGTTTTAGTTTATCTACTGATTGGTATCATATTAAATGGTTATGCTCAAATAGAACCTGTACTAATTAATGAAGACAAATCTGTCACAATTAGTTATTATAACAAAAATGCGAAAGAAGTTTATCTAAAAGGAACTTTCCTAAATAAGGGTTTCAAGGTTAAGACACCGGTTGGTTCATTTGGCAAAGGACGCAAAATAAAAATGAAAAATGAAGGCAATGGATACTGGAGTTATACCTCAGAATCCTTACCTTCAGAATTATATTGGTATCATTTCATAATCAACGATGATTCCATAAAAATTGATGAGCGAAACACCAATGTTGTTCGAGATATAAATACATGGTATAACTTCTTTATCGTAGAAGACGGTATTGCTGATAAATATATAGATCTAAAACAAAAGAATGGTAAATTACAATACGTCTGGTATCCATCATCATTGAAAGGGATGACACGAAGAAGAATGGCAGTCTATACCCCTTATCAATACGAGAGAAATAAGACCACTAGATACCCTGTATTATATTTGCTTCATGGATCAGGAGGTGATGAAACCGCTTGGACTAATTGCGGTCGCCTTGTACAAATAATGGATAACATGATTTATTTGGGTTTATGCAAACCTATGATTGTTGTAATGCCCAATGGCAATGTTAATCTTGCTGCAGCACCGGGTGAAGATCCCAATAATCCGAATGTTATTCCATCAGGAAATAATACTTCATCCATGTTTGGAAAGATAGAGAACGTTTTTGTATCAGAAATCGTATCTTTTATAGATGCTAATTATAGAACTCTTACTCAGAAAACAGACAGAGCAATTGCCGGTCTATCATTAGGAGGATTGCACACGTTGTACACATCGTTAAACAATCCGGATACCTTTAGCCATATTGGACTTTTTTCCGCTCAAACAACCAATGCTTTAGATGACGAAAGCATTGGTAATATAAAGGGATTAGGGAAGACTTGGTCAAACATAAAGAAACAATTGCCTTTTATCGGAGGCGGAAGTTTGGATCGAAAAATTCTAAAAATTGCCGGAGACGGCAGTAATTCAGACCTAGAAATATATGAACAATTTGACCTAAAACTTAAATCTCTTTTTGAAAAGTCTCCTACTTTGTTTTATATTGCAGTCGGTCGGGATGATTTTACCAAAAAGCTAAACGACGATTTACGAAAGAAACTTGATGCGAATCATTACAAATATATTTATAATGAATCTGATGGAGGACACACATGGGATAATTGGCGGAAATATCTTATCGATTTTCTTCCCAAATTGTTTCTTTGAAAGAAGAACAGTTTGTCATCCTCGAAATTTAAATAAACAAACCATAATTATATATAACAACCATTATGAAAGAGAGAATACATACACTGCTAGAGGATTTACTCCCACTTGTTGATTTAGAATCAGATTTTCTATTCAGTGAATTAGACTCATTGGGAGTAACTACAATATTAATGACCCTATCGGAAGAATTTGATGTTAAATTGGATTATAAGGATGCAACTCCTAAAAATCTTAGAAATTTGGACAGTATAGTTTCTATGATAGAGCAAAAATTAGCAGAAAAACAATGAAAGTATTAGAAGACTATTTAAAAGAAAATTCAGAGTCCGTTCCAAATAAACCGGCTATTGTTTGTAATAACGTAGCAGTTACCTACAGCGAACTATGGAATAGAGTCTTAGCTCGTAGCAAAGAATTGACTTCCGATTCACAAAAAATCATTCTATTACGAGCGACACAGAGTATTGAATTTCTAATAGAATATTTTGCCATACATTATGCAGGAAAAGTAATTGTTCCGCTGGAAAAAGATTTGCCGGAAGATTCTTTCTTCAACATAAAGGAAAACCTTCGAAATTATACCCCCCCGGCTGATGTCACAGACATACTTTATACAACCGGGACTACCGGAAAACAAAAAGGAACAATGCTTAGCAGGCAGGCTATCATCGCCAATGCAGAAAACCTGATTTATGCTCAACAATTCTGTCACGACATCACATTTATCATCAGTGGTCCTCTCAACCACATTGGCAGTTTGAGTAAAGTTTGGCCGGTTATAATAGTAGGTGGAACATTAGTTATTACAGAGGGCATGAAAAATCTTGGTACTTTTTTTCATGCCTTAGACTATCCATGTTGTAAAATAGCGACATTTTTAGTGCCGGCAAGTATTCGAATGCTACTCCAATTCAGTGAAGAACGCTTCATGAAATATGCTTCAAAAATCGATTTCATAGAAACCGGTGCTGCTCCCATCTCAAAAGGAGATATGGAAACATTGTGTAAACTATTACCGAATTCACGTTTGTATAATACGTATGCATCTACGGAAACAGGCATAATCTGTACGCATGATTACAATTCCGGATATCTTGTTGAGGGCTGTTTGGGAAAAACAATGAAACATTCGTCTATTTATATATCCGAAGATGGTGCAATATCTTGTTCGGGAAAAACATTAATGTCCGGTTATGCCAACGATGAAGAGTTGACCCGAAAGGTGTTACGAGATGGACGTATTTATACAACCGATAGAGGATATATCGACTCTGAAGGTCGTTTGCGACTTTCCGGTCGTAATGATGATATCATTAACCTTGGGGGATATAAAGTGAACCCTATTGAGGTAGAAAGTGCGGCATTGTCGTTTCCTTATATTTCCGATTGCATTTGTATTGCTGACAAGCATCCGGTTCTAGGGATTGTTTTGCGACTTCTAGTTGTAATGCAAAAGGGACAGGTTCTTAACAAAAAACAATTGGCACATTTTTTAATGGATAAACTGGAGCGATATAAGATTCCTCAACTCTATTCTTCGGTAGATTCTGTTGAAAGGACATATAATGGTAAATTGAACCGAAAATTTTATAAAACTCGTTTAGAATAGTACGAAAAAGAGCTACTCTTTTATGAACATTTACATTTTACAGGTCCAATAATTTTGTTTAAATTTTGAAAGAAATTCATAGAAGATTAGAAAAAAAACTTTATTTTCGCACAATACAAAATAAAATCATTAATTTTGTATTCGGTGAATATAACAACAATATTGTTCATAGAGCTTAACTTCTTAAGTAATGAACGGCCAAGGATAGTTGAAAATCACTAGAACAGTATTGTTTATTTTGTTAAACTTTCGTTTTAAATTTAAAATCGCATTGTATGAAAAAGATTATCGTCTTAATGGGAATGATGTTCATCGCAATGAGCAACACATTTGCACAAAAAGGAATTAAAGCTGTTGGTGCTCACATCAGCTATGGTTCCGAAGTAAATAATATGGGATTGGGAGCCAAATTCCAATATAACCTAACGGATAATATTCGATTGGAGCCTTCTATGAATTATTTTTTTGAGAACGAAACTGATTTATTTGACATCAATGCCAATGCACATTATCTATTCCCAATAGAAAACAACATTCGGATATATCCTTTGGCTGGCTTAACTTTTGGAAGATGGGGTTTAAGCTACGACTTCCCCAAGGGCGAGGTTACTCGATTAGGTATCAACCTTGGTGGTGGCGCAGAAATGGATATAACGGATAATTTAATGATTAACGCAGAATTAAAGTATCAATATGTAAACGACTTGGATCAAGCGGTCTTCAACATCGGAGTCGCTTACATGTTCTAAGGTCGAATGATTGAAAGAAATTATGGCTGTAAATGAAGTAATGCTTGCCAATAAAGACAAATTTATTGAATTGCTACGCTCTACCGGGCGAAATGGAGTCGAAGAGACTATTAATCAATTAGAGAAGTTAGGCTTTTTTGAGGCTCCGGCTTCTACTAAATTTCATCTTGCATACGAAGGAGGATTGTTAGAACACTCGTTAAATGTATGCCGGATAGCATTGATGATTCGTAAACAAGTCATTTTGGTTCGTCCGGATTTGGAAGAAGAGCTTCCAATAGAAAGTGTAATTATAACCTCTTTGCTACATGATGTTTGCAAGGCTGAAATCTATAAGAAAGCCATAAAACGTAGAAAAAACGAATTTGGCGTATGGGAAGATTATGCCGGTTACGATGTCGACTATTCGGAGTTTCCGGTAGGACATGGCGAAAAATCAGTAATCGAACTTCTGCAATTCGGTTTAGAATTATCAAAAAATGAAATCCTAGCCATTCGTTGGCACATGACGGCTTGGGATTTACCTTTTCAAAGCTATGAGTTGATGGGTTCTTTGAATGCAGCCCGTTCAAAAAGTCCTTTATGTGGATTGTTGCAGGCTGCAGATGGATTATCAGCCAATATCTTGGAACATCGGGATTGAGCGTATCAAATAATTCGGAATAATAGCAAAATAAAAAAAGGGTCACTCTTCGGAATGACCCTTTTGATTTATAACAATGTTACCTTTTATTGAGGACGGCTATAATTAGGTGCTTCGCTCGTTATCGCAACATCATGAGGATGACTTTCTTGAACACCGGCATTCGTAATTCTCGTGAACTTAGCATTGTGCAACTCTATGATATTAGCTGCTCCGCAATATCCCATACCTGCACGCAAACCACCTACCAATTGATAAATTACCTCATACAAGGTTCCTTTATATGGAACTCGGGCTGCAATACCTTCCGGAACCAGTTTTTTCGCTTCAACCACTCCGCTTTGGAAGTAACGGTCTTTTGAACCATTCTCCATTGCCTCCAAAGAACCCATTCCGCGATATGACTTGAATTTACGTCCATTGAAAATAATGGTATCGCCCGGAGCTTCTTCCGTTCCTGCCACCAAAGAGCCAATCATGACACTATATCCACCGGCTGCCAAAGCTTTCACAACATCACCGGAATAGCGCAAACCTCCATCTGCTATCAAAGGTATACCTGTTCCTTTCAATGCTTTTGCAACATCATAGACTGCAGACAATTGAGGAACACCTACACCGGCTACTACACGCGTAGTACAGATAGAACCCGGACCAATACCGACCTTCACTCCATCCGCTCCGGCTTCAACCAATGCTTTGGCTGCTTCACCGGTAGCAATGTTTCCTACCACAATGTCAATACCTGTGAAACGTGCTTTTGCCTCTTTTACTTTTTCTATCACTGATTTAGAATGACCATGAGCTGTATCAATTACAATGGCATCCACACCGGCATCAACCAAAGCTTGCATCCGTTCCAATGTATCATTGGTTACACCAACTCCCGCAGCTACTCGCAAACGACCTTTGGAATCTTTGCAAGCCATCGGTTTGTCTTTTGCTTTTGTTATATCTTTATAGGTTATCAGACCAACCAACTTGCCGGCTTTATCTACTACAGGAAGCTTCTCAATCTTATTTTCTTGCAAAATCCGCGTAGCTGTCTCCATGTCGGTTCCGGAAGTAGTCGTAATGATATTTTCTTTGGTCATTACCTCGTCTACATGTTTATCCAAACACTTTTCAAAACGCAAATCCCGATTGGTAACAATACCTACCAAGTAATTTTCATCATCTACAACAGGTATGCCGCCAATGTGGTATTCTGACATCAAATTGAGAGCATCTGAAACCGTAGAACCCCGCTTAATCGTCACCGGATCGTATATCATTCCATTTTCTGCACGCTTTACAATAGCTACTTGACGCGCTTGCTCTGCGATAGACATATTCTTGTGAATGACTCCGATACCTCCTTCGCGAGCTATTGCTATCGCCATCTTAGCCTCGGTTACAGTATCCATTGCGGCTGTAACGAAAGGTATCTTCAAATCTATATTACGTGAAAACTTAGTAGAGAGTTCTACTGTTCTTGGTAGCACTTCGGAGTATGCTGGGATTAACAAAACATCATCGTATGTCAATCCGTCCATTACAATTTTATCTGCAATAAATGACATAGGCTTTATACGCTTTAAATTTTATTGCGTGCAAATATACGCTTTTTATCCAACTCCCACAAATAAATAAGGCATAAAACAAGAAAAGAGAACCGGATACCCTCCCATTCTCTTTTTCTTTATTGAATTTTAATTGGCCATTTCCGAGATAAATTTAATTCTTACCAATCGAACTTCATCTTCTGTATATTCATCACCCAACTCTTCGATTGCATCATCCAAACTATCGGTAGTAGATTCCCTGAAATAATCATAAATATCATCCAAATGGTCTTCATCCATCACTTCATCCAAGAAATAATCAATATTCAGTTTCGTTCCGGAGTATACGATTGCTTCAATTTCGTCCAACAGTTCGCCAAATTCAATTCCCTTGGCTACTGCTATATCGTCAAGGGCAACCTTTCTATCAATGCTTTGAATAATAGAAACTTTCAACTTTGATTTATTAGCGACTGTACGTACTCTTAAATCTTCCGGTCGTTCTATCTCATTTTCTTCGCAATGTTTCTTTATCAGTTGACAGAATTCCAATCCATATCGTTTGGCTTTACCGGCACCCACTCCGGGAATATTCTGTAATTCGTCCAATGTCACCGGATAGATTGTTGCCATTGCCTCCAAAGAGGGGTCTTGGAATATAACGTAAGGAGGAACTTCCAGACGCTTGGACAATTTCTTACGCAAATCCTTCAGCATAGAGAACAAGCCGGGGTCTACCGCGCATGATCCGCCACGCAACGGAGTTTCCTCTTCCTCTTCTTCAAAATCATTGTCTTCCGTAATCTTGAAGGATTTGGGATTTTTCAAGAACTTGTGTCCATCAGAGGTTACTTTCAGCAAACCATAGTTCTCTACATCTTTGCTTAAATACCCGGCTATCAAAGCCTGACGTATCACTGCATTCCACAATTTGTCATCTTCGCCCATGCCTGCACCGAACAAGTCTAACTCTTCGTGCTTATGAGCCAATACTTCTGTTGTTTCTTTACCCAACAACAGGTCGATGATATATTCAGTTTTAAAATTCTCTTTTACAGCTAAAATAAGCTCTAATACCGTACTTAATGATTCTTTTGCTTCCACTTGTTTCTTTGGATTTAAACAGTTGTCACAATTATTACAATTAGCCTCTGTATACGTTTCTCCGAAGTAGTGCAACAATAGTTTTCTTCGGCATACAGACGATTCGGCATAAGCAGCAGTTTCTTGTAGGAGCTGCCTTCCTATGTCCTGTTCCGCAACAGGTTTTCCTTCCATAAACTTCTCCAGTTTCTGAAGGTCTTTATTCGAGTAAAAAGTTATACAAACACCTTCACCACCATCTCGACCGGCCCGACCGGTTTCTTGGTAATATCCTTCCAGACTCTTGGGTATATCATAATGGATGACATAACGGACATCGGGTTTATCAATACCCATACCAAAAGCTATCGTTGCCACAATCACATCTATTTTTTCCATCAAGAAATCATCTTGTGTTGCAGAACGACTTGCAGAGTCCATTCCGGCATGATAAGGACGGGCATTGATGTCATTGGCTTGAAGCACCTCTGCCAGTTCTTCGACTTTCTTACGGCTCAAGCAATAGATAATAC
>JAFUNW010000049.1 GCA_017472905.1 Bacteroidaceae bacterium | reverse complement strand
TACCTCCTATTTCTCTGCTCTTTTTTCGGAAGTGATGGGGCTAGGTCCTTTGGCTTATTTCAACCAGTTGAAGATGCAACGGGCTTGCGAATTGTTGAGCTTTACAGACTTGAAAATCAATCAGCTGTGCTACAAAGTCGGTATTGCAGACCCCTATTATTTCTCTCGCCTTTTTCGTCAGACGATGGGGGTTTCTCCGAAAGAATATCGTGGGCAGAATCAATCCGGAGGGTAGTGCTGTGTTTCCTTATTTTAATAGGGTTGTTATCGTGTTTAATTGGAGAAAGGATAGAGGAAATACCTGTGCGTTTTTCCTATCCTGTCCTCTCGGATTTTTTTTCAGGTAGGGAAGGAATATAATGTATTGTTATAAATTATAATTTGGTATGATTGTAGATTTACTGACTCCATTGATTAGTCCTCGTTTTTTGGCAGAGGAACGCTATCGGCAGGGCCATATCCGCATTATCAATGCTTTGCCCGGTCGAAAAATATTGGGCGTACATGTTCCCGAAATGAAAAGATTGGCCAAGCAGTTGGCTCAGCGGTCGGATGTTTTGGATATTCTTCAAGGTTTTGAACAAGAATATCGTGCAGACACAACTTCGCTCTATTATGAAGAATTGGTAGTTTGGGGGCTTACGATTAATGCTTTGAAATGTTCGTGGGAGGAGCGCCGTTCGTTGCTTCGCGCATTTTTACCGACATTGGACAATTGGGGTGTATGCGATACCTTTTGTTGCAATACGAAATGGGCAACTCGTGTACCTCGTAATGAATTGTGGGCTTTTTTGGTCGATTACTTTGACTCTCATGCGGAGTTTGAAGTACGATTCTCAATCGTAATGTCGATGTGTCATCTGCTTGATGCAGAATGGCTCCCCACTGTTTTTGCTCGTTTGGAATCGTTGGACTTTTCCGGAATATATTCGAAATATACCTCTTCAAGTGGTGGACGTAAACATAAAGAAGCTTCCGGAGTAGTGAATGGAGCTTCTCCCTATTATGTACGGATGGGGGTTGCTTGGCTATTGGCAACGGCTTTGGCTAAATATCCCGAACAGACCCGTTCGTTTGTGCGAAGCGCAGCTTTACCCGAAGATGTCAAGCGCCTGTATATTCGCAAAGCGCGTGAATCTTTTCGCACTCGCAATGTTGAACCGTATTAGTAATTTGTATTCAATTTTTGCAAGTAGAAAATATGAAAAATATGGAGATAAAGGCCAAGAGTTATAGCAAATCATTTGGCTTTTATCTCCCTCTATCTCCCTTTATCTCCCCAAAAGTAGAGCTTGCGATTAAATATATTACTTGCAAGACTTAAATATTTTATTTAAATTTGCATCGCATTATCGAACTATTCATATACACACGCAAAAATACTATTCATGAAAAGATTCTTGTTGACAACCTGTTTGTTGTTTGTAGTTTGTATTGGTCTGTTGGCCAATGCAGGAACCGTAAAGGGAAAAGTGGTGGATGCCCGTACGAAAGAGGCATTGGAATATGTAACGATTGGAGTGAGCCGCTATGGGGAGACAGATTTGATTCGAGGGGCTGTAACAGACCTTTCCGGATTGTTTTCCATTACAGGATTGGCCAGTGGAAAATATACGCTGACCATTAGCTTTGTAGGGTATCAGGACTTGAAAAAGGATTTCTTGATTTCGTCTTCGACTCGGACTGTGAATCTTCGTCAATTGGCTTTGCAAGAAGACAACAAGGTATTGAAAGAGGTGCAGGTTGTAGGCCAACGAGCACAAATGAAATTCGAAATAGATAAAAAGGTTTTTGATGTAGACCAGAATATTGCGGCTACCGGAGGTTCTGCCAGCGATGTCTTGACCAACATCCCTTCGGTCGAAGTGGATAATGAAGGGGAAGTCTCTTTGAGAGGT
>JAFUNW010000048.1 GCA_017472905.1 Bacteroidaceae bacterium | reverse complement strand
ATGCTATTTGTTCATTATGTTCAGCCAATTCCGATGAAGACAACATCATCATAGAAGGTATCCCTTTCCCTATGCTTCGGCAGCAAGAGCAGAATTCATCATTTTTATGTTTAAGCGATTTTATACGCCCACTTTCTTCCGGAAAGACAGACCAAGTAGCCCTCTTTGTTGCTTCCATTGATGAAAGTAAAGTCTATAACACTTCTACATTCAATGAATCATACAATCGCTTGCTTCTACAAACTTTGGCCGACCGCTTAGCTGAAGCAACAACCGAAAAAATGCATGAAGAAGTAAGAAAGACATTTTGGGGATACTCTCCACACGAGAATTTCAAGCCACAAGAACTACATAGTGAGCCATTTCAAGGTATTCGTCCGGCTGTAGGATACCCTTCATTACCCGACCAATCTATAAATTTTTTATTGGACCATTTGTTAAACATGCAAGAAATTGGAGTCACATTAACTGAGCATGGTGCAATGTCCCCTCATGCCTCAGTCTGTGGATTTATGTTCGCACATCCACAATCCCGATATTTCTCTATCGGCCATATATCTATGGAGCAATTAGCAGATTATGCCCAACGGCGAGGCATGCCTCTAGAAGAAATAAGCAAATATCTCCGAAAAATTTTATAAAGATAGACTTTCGTTGATATAAAATCCAATATAACATCTTTTATATAAATATATAAAGAAAAAAGAGTATCTTTGCAACAAATAAAACCATATATAATAACCTTTATGAAATTACTCTATAACCTATATCAATTATTTATTGCCTTTCCGTTGTTGTTGCTTGCGACCATACTGACTGCATTAGTGACAAGTGTTGGTTGTCTATTGGGAAGCGCCCATTTTTGGGGATATTATCCGGCCAAAATATGGGGAATGCTGTTTTGCCGCATCTTGTTACTACCTGTTAAAATTGTCGGACATGAACATATTAATAAAAAAACCTCCTATGTCTTCGTAGCAAACCATCAAGGAGCTTTTGACATATTCCTGATACTAGGTTTTTTAGGGAGAAATTTCAAATGGATGATGAAAAAGTCTCTAAGGAAAGCCCCTTTAATTGGGCGTGCTTGTTATGATGCCGGTTATATCTTTGTAGACAAATCCGGTCCGAAGAAAATTAAAGAAACGATTGATCGTGCACGAAATATTTTACAAGGTGGAACATCTTTAGTCGTATTTCCGGAAGGAGCGCGTTCCTATACAGGTGAAATGATTCCATTTAAAAAAGGAGCATTCCAATTAGCAGATCAATTGCAACTACCTATTGTTCCACTTACCATTACCGGCTCATTCCAAGTATTTCCTCGCACTAGAAAATTTGGGTTTATCACATACCATCCACTCACATTAACAATTCATCAGCCCATTCCGCCACAAAGTGAGGGAGTTGAAAACATAAAACAAACAATGAACAAAGCCTATGAGATTATAGATAAAGAATTACATAAGGAAAAGTAGAAAAAGTGTCCGCTATTTATTTTGCATTTTCTTCTGCCATTCGCATGTATTCTTTTACAAAATCATCTTCTTTAAATGCTTCCGGAGCTTTTTCCATAATTTCTTCTATAAAAGGAGTTATAATCGGATATTGAAAACTACTGCAAAACGTTGTAAACACATTTAAAGAAAGCAGATTATCAAAATTAGAGGTCACAAAATCTACAATTAATTGATTCATGCTCTCGGCTAAAGCATTTAAATCAGCTTCTACCTGAGCTGCTGCATCATTGGCAGATACACCATCCATTATCAATTGCATTTCCTTGTGTTGTAAATCAGACAAAAGAGATTCCAACTCATTTTTCTGTGAAATAAAATCATATAGTTTTTCATTTAATGGTGTTCCACTTACATGCAAACCGGAATTCTCTATTGAAACCTTTATCTTGCCAGTCTCCAAAACAACGGGCATCAAACCTTCATTTCCCAAACAAAGAGTTGCTAAAATCACAGAATCAACCTCCCCTTTCATCTCAAACAATCCATGAACAACTTCACACGAATCTAAATCAATCCATGCATCTCCGGATAAAGCTCTTATATAAAGTGTCTTCCCATTCAATGCAGGAACAGACGTACTTCCTTCCAACTTATAAGTTGAACATGAAGTTGTCAACAAAAACAATATCAATGATAGAAAAAAACAGGTCTTCATATATTCATCACTCTCTTTTTCTTTTAAAACCACAACAAAATTACAATCTATAATTCGTTAGCCCAACGATTAAGGCTTGCTATTATAGTTTTTTATAATTTTACAACGGAAATAGTAACTTATCAATGAACCTCACCAAGAAGTCGAAGCTATTCATTGAAAGAAGCCTGCCGACATTCTTTGTTTTAACATATTGTTTCTGTATCTTTGCAACAAATTGACGTTTTTTGATGTTTTATTTCGTATGAATAGGAAACAGATCTACAATATCATTATTAAAATCAGTATCATCCTAGTTTTTATTCTCATCATCGCATGGGGATATCAACAATTGAATACTCGGGAAAAGAGCGTAAACATTAATTTATATACACTCGTCCCACAAGATTGTTATGCGATTGTAGAAACGAACGATATTGCGACATGGATACACCACGTGAAAGGCGCTCAATTCAGCGATGCATTGCAAGAAATCTACTCTTTTCCGATATTGCATAAGATACTCCCCCATATTGAACAGCAACTTAAAAGCCGTAACCACAATTCGGGAAACAGAATTAACCGACTCGTCATCAGTTTCCATCAACAAGGAGAAAACTACGAACCTATTTTATATGGAACCCTGCCATCCAACGATTTGTCTTCTTTTGAAAATATATTCAAATTAGAACAAACACACCTTTCTCCCAAGGAAATTACATACAAAGAAGAGACTATCACAATATTACCTTTAGGACGTGATTTCATAGCCTGCTATTTCCAACCTGGATTCTTTATTATGAGTCAACAAATTAAATTGATCCAACAAGCAATTGATTCCTATAAAGAAAACAAATCAGTCATCAACATCCCCCATTTCAACGAAATGATACAAAAACGACAAGTGGGTAATCATCCTCTTACATTGTTTTTACATAATCAATCTATTGATTCCATCTCGAAAAACAATCAAATACCATTGGCTCATTGGCAAAGATACAATATACGTATAAACAACGAATCTATCTACCTGACCGGAGAATGTTGTGATTCTGAAGAAGAACGAACCATCGCCTGCATCGTAAAAGATGAGCAAAAAAGAGAACCTATACCGGCCGAAGAGCTCCCCAAACAAGTTAAACAGTTCTATCAAATACCGTTCCTTGCTGACAGAACGACCCACCAACCT
>JAFUNW010000047.1 GCA_017472905.1 Bacteroidaceae bacterium | reverse complement strand
GGTGAATGCAAACTCCACATCAGTCGGAGGCAAGCAATTTTGGTCATTACATGCGGCATAATTCAAATAACCGGAGATAGAATAATTACCCCCCTTGAACTTTAATTTCTGAACGAAAGCGCCTTCATGTTCAAAGTAACGCAAGTCCATCTCGAACATCGCGTCATAATGTTCGATAATCTTGCCGCGCGGAGTCAATTTACCGACCAACTCCACGCCTTCCATCTGCTCAATATTTAATGTAGCCGACACCGGACCGTCTTCCGGCAGCTCGGTAGAATATAAATGCCACCCCTCATCGATGGTAGCTTGAAATACCAATTCCGCTTCTGTGTCGGAAAGTTTTGCCAACTCTGTCTTGAACTTTATTGGCTCCTGAATCTGTGCCAACATAGGCAAAATGCATACCCATGCCCACAAATAAGTCAAAAAGATTCTTTTTCTCATTCTATTATTGGTTATGATTATTCTTTTCCTCTCTCAAGAATGTGCAAAAATAGTCATTTTCAAGGAATTTCAAGTTATATTTTTGCATAAATGCATCTGAGAAGTATAAATTCCCGGCAAAATTACACTTTAAACGGACTGCATCCACACTTTCATTCGGCAGTTTTTGCAATCAAACTCCAGTCGAAAACGGCGTCCATCTCCGGAAACCAAGAAATAGGGTTCTCGAAAAGGGGAATGTTTCCGATGATGTGTCGGACACCAGCCCATAGCGTAACGAATACAATGCTTACAAAGCATTACCATCGTCTCATCTCCTTTTGGACGTTCTGCTTCAAAAGCCGGTTGAATCCCAATAACACCGTGTTGACGATAAAAGGCTTCAGCCTGACGGTTCATCACATTGCCTAAGTAGGTCAAATTTTTCTCCGGATAAGGATAATTTCGGTTTTCACGTCCTATCTGCGGACGATAATAGTTCAATTTGCGAACACGGAGCAGAAGATCAACGGCCTGCCTGCGCCAATCGGCCAAAACTGACGAAGGAACAAACCAATTGGCCGTCCAATTCAAATCAAAGTCGGAAAGTTCAAAAGGAGTATTGCCCAATTTTGCCAATTGAGTGCGTAAATTATCCTGTTGTGGAGTCCGCGCAAGCTCTTTTTCATATTCCACTGACAAAGTTGCACTCCCCCCATCTTCATCCGCCAATGTCAAAGAAAAGCCGAAAGGAGTCTCCCCCAATTGTGCTCGAACCCCAATACGCCGTTCTGCCGATTTATGCGAAAGCAACTGATTGAATTTTTGATCCAGATTACGGAAGAGAGGCGTACGCGGAGCCAATTTTGCAGGCATCTCCTGTGGAAAAAGACGATTCCCCTCCACCCGATTGATTCGGAAGCCACGTAAACGTCCGGCTGCATCTAAAAAACAAAGTCCATCCCCATTGTTAAATGGTTTCAAGCCGGCAACCGTAAAACTATTACCCTTTACCTCTTTCACTCGCCCCATCTCCTCGCCCATTGACTTCGGCGTATCGAAAGAGTGAATCTCCGGCACACGACCTTCCAAGAAGTAATGAGTAAATCCCCGGTTGAAACTTTTCTCCGGCTGCGGGACAAAAGTGGTAGTCACTTTGCCGGAAGAGGCTCGCCGATATTCTTTACGGCGTTCAAAGAGCGAATCGAGCAAACGGCGGTAGTAAGCCGTTATATTCTTCACGTAGTCAACATCTTTCAACCGTCCCTCTATTTTTAGCGAAGATGCTCCCGCATCCAGCAGGCGCTCCAAACTGTCGCTTTGGTTCAAATCTTTCAAGGACAACAGGTGTTTCCCCGTCACCATGCGCTTTCCATCTGCATCTTCCAAATCAAATGCCAATCGGCAAAATTGTGCACATTCTCCCCGATTGGCACTGCGCCGATAGCAAGCTTCGGAAACATAACATTGCCCACTGTAGCTTACACAGAGTGCCCCATGTACAAAAACCTCCAACGGAACATCCGGAACACACCGATGAATTTCAGAAATCTCCTCCAGCGACAGTTCACGAGCCAAGACCACTTGCGTAAATCCGGCTTCTTTTAAGAATTTCACCTTTTCCGGAGTCCGATTATCTGCCTGTGTACTGGCATGTAAAGCTATGGGAGGAAGATTCAAGCGCGTCACAGCCATGTCTTGCACTATCAGAGCATCCACTCCGACACGATAAAGTTCCCAAATCATCTGCTCCGTTTCGGCCAACTCCTCATCACGAAGAATTGTGTTGACTGTTACATACACCCGTGCCCGATAAAGATGGGCATATTCGGTCAATTTACAAATATCCTCTATGCTATTTCCGGCCAAAGCACGTGCACCAAAACGAGGAGCACCGATATATACAGCATCGGCACCGTGACTGATAGCCTCGATGCCGCACGCTAAATTTTTGGCCGGAGCCAATAATTCTATGTCACGTTGACAAATCATTTTATTTCGTTTATATCGAACGGAGTCTCTTGATAAACATAATAATTAAGCCAGTTTTGAAAAAACAGATTGGCATGGGCACGCCATTTGACCAACGGTCCTTGATTCGGGTCGTTGTTTCGGTAATAATTCACCGGCATTTCAATGGGAAGCCCTTTCTCCAAGTCGCGCTTATACTCCGAATCAAGCGTCAGCGGAGAGTATTCCGAGTGTCCGGTTACGAAGATTTCGCGTCCTCCGCGTGCCATCACCATGTAGACGCCCGATTCATCCGATTCCGAAATCAAATCCAACTCTTTCACCCGAAGTATATCCTCGCGTCTCACCTCGGTATGTCGGCTGTGCGGCACATAAAACAGGTCATCAAAGCCGCGAAAGATCGGCAGCAAAGGGTTGTTTGTATGATGTTCGAAGATACCGAACATTTTCTTGTCCAACTTATACTTGGGTATGCCGTAATGATAATAAAGTCCGGCTTGCGCCGCCCAACATATATATAAGGTAGAAGTAACATGTGTACGCGCCCAACGGAATATTTCGGAGATTTCGTCCCAATAGACCACCTCCTCGAAATCCATGTGCTCCACCGGCGCACCTGTGATTATCATTCCGTCAAACTTCTCGTTGCGCAAGAGTTCAAAGTCGCGATAAAATGCTTTCATGTGTTCCACCGGCGTGTTCTTTGAAGTATGACTCTTTACTTTCATGAACGAAATTTCCAATTGAAGCGGAGTATTCGACAATAAGCGAACCAAGTCCGTTTCTGTGGTAATCTTCAGCGGCATTAAGTTGAGCACTACAATCCGTAAGGGACGAATATCTTGCTGTGTAGCACGCGAATTGTCAATGACAAATATATTTTCCTGCTTCAACAGTTCAATAGCCGGCAGTTTGTCGGGCAAATTCAGTGGCATGTTCTCTCCTTTTTTAATTAAGTTGCGCAAAGGTAGTAAAAAAGAGGCTATTGGGAAACATTCTGAAGTTGTTTTTTACTAACTTCGCCGCGTAAAACCGAAAAAAGCAATTTCAGCCGGTTTTTTCTGACAGGAAAACCGTTATCAACAGCGATTCATCCTTTAAACAAGCCCAAACCAATGAAGAAAACAACTTTTCTTATAGGAATGTGCTTTCTGCTTTTTTTAAAAGGAGAAGCACAAGAAACATTTCGGTCAATCCGACCGGAAAATCTGCACCCCGACTCACACTGTTGGCTTGTGGACCCACACTCCTCTCCGTCCCAAACAAAGAACCCCTATCGTTTTTCTTCGCTGAAAAAGGCGTTATTGGCAGCCGATAGCATACAACGCATAAGTGCGGCCTACCTCTTTTCTGAAGAGAAGCCGCTATCCATTTACCTCGCCCCTTCGGTCTATTGGATAGACGACCCTGAAGACCCTACCGTTCGCCGTCCTCTTCCGGGCGAAGGCATTCCGTACGGGATGAAGCTCCGCGTCAGCCATCTGCGCCTTGTCGGACTTGGTTCGGAACCGGCACACACAGTCGTGGCAAGCAATCGCGGACAAACGCAAGGGGCTGTAGGAAACTTCACCATGTTTCATTTCACGGGAGAAGACCTCCATTTTGAAAACCTGACGTTGGGAAACTATTGCAACGTAGACCTCGTTTATCCTCTAAACCCTTCGTTCAACCGAAAGCGCCGAGCCGAAGCCATCGTACAGGCACAATTGGCCATTTGCAACGGCGACCGCATTTCGGCTCGCAACTGTCGCTTCATCAGCCGCCTCAACTCTTGTCCGCTTGTAGGGGCAAGACGTACGTTCTTCGAAGATTGCTATTTCGAATGCACCGATGACGCACTATGCGGAACGGGCATCTACCATCGTTGTCGTTTCACGCTGTTCAGCGGAAAACCCTTCTATAACACTCAAGGCACAGGAGCCATTTTTCTGGATTGCGACCTCCATTCCTTGACGCGCGGAAAGCAATATTTGGTCAAAGTAGGCAGTCCCGTAACAATGATTGATTGCCGATGGAGTTCGGAATCGCCTGACCTCACGCTTCATTGGACTCCCTACCCTTCCCTTGATCAGCGAAGCTATCTCTACAATCTGACACTGAACGGACATCCCGTCATTCCCGACCAAGAAGAACCGGAACTAACGGTCGACCTTACCGAGAAGCCACTCTTGGAAGCTTTTCGCATCGTTTTGCCCAAAACATTCTTCCGTCCCGGAAGCATGGGTGACACAGTGGTCTATAACCTGCGCAACCTTCTGCGAGGAAAAGGGGAATGGAATCCAAGCCGTCAACCGGATTTCCCGGAGAAATATCAAGGTCGCCCCCTCGCTCTTCGCCTCAGCAAAAGCCGGGCAAGCCTTGAATCGGGAGTCGACACTCTTCGTCTGCAAGCTTGCCGACCGGGGTTCATGGAACGCCCCGACTTCTCACGTCCCGCCACTGACCTGCATTGGGAAGTCAAGGGAGGAGAAAAAGCACAACTCTGTTGGAACAAACAGCCGGACGGTACACTTTTGGTCACAGCACATCACGAGGGGGAAACACCCGAAACGCTGCGACTCACAGCCACTTCCTCCGATGGTGCGGAAGCAGCCTGCCTCCTGACGGTTCGTCCTCGACAACTTCCGCCTCCGGCTTTCATTGAGAAACCTCTACTCAGACAACACGGGGAAAACCTTACCGTCAGCTACACACTCGACCTGCAAGGGCGTATCGACCGTTCGCACATCACGTGGGCACGAAGCCTCTCACCCGATGGGACGAACGCCATTCCGGTATCGGTGTCGCACACCGACAATCCGAAGCACAACTACCAACTGACAGCGGCCGACAACGGATACTACCTCCTTGCCTACGTTACCCCGCAACATCAGCGAAGCGAAAAAGGAGCTACCGAGAAGGCCGCCACCCCGTACCCCATCCACATCCAAGCAAAAGAAGTCACCCGTTACAACACCGATTTTGCGGATTTTCCGACAGAGCGTCAACCTCGCCTGCTCCCCGGATTTTGGAGTGTGGATTCGTACAAGCCCATCGACACACAGAGTTTTGAATGGGAGGCCGATACGACCCGCTCTTCGTGGCACTACGGCGAAGGTACGGACGGCGCACGCGGCGAATACGGTCTCATTCAGTCGGTACGCGGTGCACGCCTGCGCTACACTCCGTTGGAAGGGAAATATGGAGATATGGAACTGACCTTAACCGTCTCCCCCTGCAAAAGTGCCGGACAAGGATTCGGCAGCGCCACCGGACAATACATGGACATCGGCCTGAAAATGGATACACGAAGCCTCACGGGTTATGCCCTCCGCATCGAACGTACCACCCGACACGACAAAGCGGTAGAGTTCCGGTTGATGCGCTACGAGCAAGGAAAGGCAATCCCCCTTTCTGCCGCCGTATCCTCCATCTGCTACCGCAAAGATTGCCTTATCCGGTTGAAAATCAAAAACGGGAAGTTTACGGCTCATGTCCGCAACCTCCATCCCCTACCCCCGCTCCACCGTCCCGACCTGACGGAAGAGGTGAAACTGGAAATCCCTGTTCCTACCAATTCGTTCGGCGGCCTGCTCATCCAACATACCGGTTCCACAGGGGCAAGCGCTACGGTACTGAAAATGTTAGAAGTCGAATGGGAATAATTTCAAAGACGCAATCCGAAATCCATACAACACATCTTTCAAAAAGCGCGAACAATATTTATATATATTTTTCTTAAAAACTGAAAAGCGAAGAAAAAAGAGGCTGAAAGCAAGGCGAAAAACAATTTATGCGACCGACAGAAGCCAAAATGCCGGTCGCATATTTTTTTCTGTTGGGCAGCAAAACATATTTTGCCGTACAGCAAAAAGCCTTCTGCTGCCCAACAGATTTCCCTTTGCCGTGCAGCAGAGGAGAAAAAGCGGACATCGTCCTCCATTTTCCTCCTCGAAAAGAAAAAAAAGGCAAGCTTCTTACCCTTTTCCGAAAATCAATGCAGAAAAAGATAAAACAGTAAAAATATCAACCACCGTTTGACGATTTCCAAGAGCATTCGGCCGTTTTCAGCCCCGCTACGCCCTTTTTTTCAAGAAAACAAAGGATTTTCTCTCCCTCAAACGGCAAAAAACAGTCTATTCTTCACATCCTGAAATTCAAGAATGCGGACAAACGTTCTTACCGTCTCAATAAAAATAAAGGACAAGAAGAAAAAGAGAAGAGAAACAGACATCAGAACGGATAGCCCACTGCCAAGTGCAAGCCCAAGCCGTCTTTGAAGCGCGGAATATTGTAATATCCACTCTTGCCCGTCTCATACGGCAGATGCAAGGCTACCCCCAAATCGAGACGAAGCACCAGAAACTCCAAGTCGTAGCGCACACCGACTCCGGTTCCAACCGCAAGGTCGTTCCAAAAGTCGCGCAAAGTCAATTGTCCTCCGGGACGATCGTCCTGCGAACGTAGCAACCAGACGTTTCCTGCATCAAGAAACGTAGCTCCGTAAAGATTCCCTAACAGAGGAAAGCGAAACTCCACGTTTGCCTCCAGCTTAATGTCGCCGGTCTCGTCCAGATAAGCATAAACGTTCTGCTCCGGCCGATAGCTGCCCGGCCCGATGGTACGAGCCGTAAATGCGCGGATGCTGTTGGCTCCCCCGATATAGAACTGCTCGCTGTAGGGAGCATATTGCGAATTGCCGTAAGGAAAAACGATGCCCCCCATCAATCGGGTGGCCACGTGACTGCGAGCACCCACCTTGAAGAGGTTGCGCAACTCGGTCGTCAGCTTCAGGAACTGGGCAAACGGATTTCCGAAAAGCGACTTGTCCCGTTTGTCGAAAGGATGTCCCCCCAAGGCCGAAGCCAACGAAGTGAGATTACCGGCCGAAGTAATGGTTGTACTCCACCAAGTATGGTGTCGGCGCGATGTGATGGAAGCATCATCAAACGTATAGGTGTACGACATGGCCGGAATGTATTGATCGCGGAAGCTGATGGCCAAAGCCCGGTTCTGCTCCATGATGGAGTCGAACTTGGCCGTATGGCTCTGCAGCATGTTAAACGTCAGGCGGAAAGGAGTGAATATATGGCGCGAGGTGGGAGTAGGCTGAAAAGTGTAGGTCGCATTTCCTCCGAAAGAGAGCAAACGGAAATATCCGGCCCGATTCAGTTGGTTGGCATAGAGCTTAAACTCCGTTTGAGCGGGAAAACGAAAACGGCGCGTGTTCAGTCCCGGAAACATCAATCGCGGATAGGTCAGCGAAGTGGACAGTCCCAACTCCCACGAATTGACAGCCGAGCTTTTTCCTGTGGCGGCACTTCCGGTCTGCCACTCATACGAAGCATCGAGCTTGACCGAAAAAGTCTCACCCCCTCGAAAAACATTTTTCTTGGAGAGTCCCAAAGAGAGTCCCGGCCCTATCTGATCGTTACTTTTGCTCGTAGCGTTCATTTCCAGTTCCACATCCAGCGGTTTGTCGAACGTAGCACTCACCACCAAGTCGAGCGTATCGCAAAGCGCAGTGGTGTCGCGCGGAACAAAGCGGAAATCGACCGAACTGAATATGCCCATACGGGCCATGTTCTCTTGACTGAGCCGTTGCAACTCCTGTGAGTAGAGTTGTCCGTGACGAAAACGAAAATTATGAAACAAAACACCCGGACGCAAAGGGGGCTTCTTTCCACTATAGGCGATGAGAAGGTGACGAATCTGCAGACTGTCGGTCAGCCGATAGCTGTTGTTCTTCCGCAAGTTGACCGTCATGTCTCCAATGTACCATTGACGATTTACCTGCGGGGGCAATCCGTTCTCAGGCTGTATCTGCAGCCAAACCTTACCCGGCCGCTGAATCGTATCGGCCCGAAAAGTGATGTAATTGTTCCGATAATAGTAATATCCATTGTTTCGAAAAAGCGTAGCCAACCGCGTACGCTCTTTCTCCAACTCCACCACACTGAATGGAGAGGGTGTACGCAAAAGTCGGTCGCCCCAAGCGAAACGTATCAGGGTGTCGGCAACAAACGGGAAGCGGCGATACTCCACCGAGTCAAGCATATAAAGCGGACCCGGCTCCACTCGATAGGCGACTTTGGCCTTACGCGGATTGCGCTGCGGAACAATTTCATGCGTCACCTTTCCTTGAAAAAAACCGTAGTCGTGAAGCAAATTGGCAGCTACCTTGCTTCGTACGTCAGGATTGACCAAAGAAAGATAAACGGGCTCGGCCGCAAACGTGTTGAATATCCACTTTCCTATCCCCTTCTGCTTTTCGACAAACGCGTTATAGACCCACAATCCGAACGGAATGGGAAAACGAATGGAAGAACTTCCGAAAACGGCATTGTTCGGCGGATAGGCCAAAGCAGCCTCCACTTCGCTTCGCGCCGCTTCGGAACGAAGCAACGCACTGTCGTTGACATACTCTATCCGCCGGATGCCGGTATAGAGCGTTTCGTCTTCCGGCAAATGGCGAGTGGTGGAACAGGAGACCAACAGGCAAACGGTGCATACACCTATTATATATACTATCTGTTGCTTCATTATTCTTCTTTTTGAGGGGATACAAGGGATGGAGACGAAGGATTCGGAGCATTCTTCCCGGGAAGTGCATCATTGACAGGAAGCGGTGTCTGTCTTTGCTTACGGAAAATAAAAAGTTCGCCCAGGTTGTTGACTTTCCGGCGCAAGACCAGACCCACTCCGGTCTCGATGATTTCGCCTTCCAGAATGCTTTCGTAGTTTTTCGTATGGAACAACTTGACATAGCGCGTACCACTATCGTCCAACCGCCATTCCAAAGAGATATCGTCAATGAATGAATTGTTTTCTTCAGCCACAGCTTCGTTGCCCGTAGATATGCGTCCACCGATAATCACGCTCAAACGGTTGTTCCAAAACCGCTTGGCAAAGCGGAAAGAGTAGTCGGTTCCACCCTGAGAGGTTCCATCGGCAGCATAGTTGTCTTCTACCCCGATGCTGACGTCCACCGTTTTGAGCGCGCTACCGGCAATGTTGGAAATCTCGCTCTGAAGGAATGAATTCAAGGCATTGTTGGTATTGAAGCCGCCGGAGGTTCCTCCTTGCGAACCGGCATACATACCGGTAACCAACATAGTAACGGCCAACTTGCCCCGCTCCTCGGCAGACATTGCCGCCAATTGATTTTGTAGAGAGACATCTTCGGGAGCTTGAAGGGTAAACTCCAGTCCCATTTGGTCAAGCGTATTGCTAATGGAGATGCCCACATCGAAGTTGACGTAGCGCGAAGCATTCTCCTCCGTCACGGAAGTACGTACCCGCTCACTGGCCGTAACATGCAGATAGGGATTGGACGGATCGCCCGTAAACTCCACATAACTACCGTTGCTGATATTGAACGTCTTCAAAGGAATGACCGGCAGCGAATACTTCATCTCTCCATCGGTGAGCGTATAGCGTCCGGTCAAGAGCAAATCGCCCTGGGGAGTGTACTGAAGCGAGAGATTGCCGCCTCCCTCGACCTTCACGTAGTTGTCATCGCCCAAATTGACCCGGGCCTGTGCACCTTGGTCTATCTGAACGTTCATCAGCAAGTCGAGTCCCCCCAACACGACCTCACTCTTCACTTCCGGAAGAGAAAGGGTATCACTGAAGTTCACAAAAGTCACCATACTGCCCAAGCGATCTTCTACCGTCAAAGGCGAATCTTTCAGAACATAGGTGACATCGGTATTTCCCAACACATTCATCGTACCGCGAACGGTCGGTGCAGAAAGTTCTCCCTTGATGGTGGAGAAAAGCGAAACAAACACTTTACCGAAAAGCAAGGAGTTTTTGCTCTCTTTAGCGTTGAGCAGTTCATATTCTACCGCCCGCATCCGAAGGTCTGCTGTCATCTTCGAAAAATCTGTCATGTCGACATGTCCGCTCAAGGTAAAAGGATTTTTTCCACGAGCGTAAATATTGAAATTATCAAAGAGCAAACGGTTCTCTTCCATCCGCAAAGGAGTTTTGTCGAGATGTAAATCCAATGCATAGAGCGGAGAATGTAACTGTACCGAGTCAAAACGCACCTCCCCATTCGTACGCGGAGCCTCTATTGCACCGGCCACCATCAGTTCTCCGTCCATCACTCCGGAAACTGTAGCCAGCTCACGAGGGAGAAACGCATTCGCCAGTTTCAACGGAAAACGCTCTAACTGTAAATCTCCATCCAAAAATCCTCCTTCCGGACGGTCGGCATAACTTCCTTGAACGGCCGCCACCTCCTTTCCGTCTTGCAACAATTGAAGAGCTACCAGATGTTGACGCGCAGAGGTTGGCAAATAAACGGCCTCCATCCCCAATGTCCCCATCGGATATTGCTCATAAGACAATTCCTCCACTTGTAAAGTACCGGAGAATGTATTATTTTCCGGAGTTCGCACGTAATGAAGCTCTGCGTCCAAGATTCCGGCCACATCGGGAGCATAAGGAAGTATTTTCAGAATCTCATCGATATGCAAGCGAGCCAAATCGAGCGTAAGGTCCTGCAAAGCCTCTTCGTTCGGAGAAGAATATAAGCGCAAGCCCGTTCCATCTTTGTCCAGCAAAGCTACATCGGCCGTAACTCGACCCGAATCGCTAAGGGCCACGTAATTGCTATCATTCAAGAAGAAAGGCCGGAAAGCGACTGTAGGTTGCTCGGGAATCAAAGAGAGAAGCAAACCGTTGCTCTGCAAGGAAGCAACTGCTCCCAGTTCAAGCCCCAACCGCTGTTTGTTGTCATAAAAACGCAACAAGGCATCGCCTCCGGATGAAGCCAGTTGCCCACTCAGCATGGCGGTAAAGACGGGTTTCTTGTCAGTAGGAGCATTGCTCACAGTTGTGTGGTAATGAATAGCCGTAGTGTCCTGTCGAATTACCAAACGAACCGTATCCAATTCCAAACTGTCGGTCGCCAAACGATAAACAAATGCATCGGCTTGAATGCCTTCGACCGGTGATAAGGAAAGATCCACATCAACCTCCCGAAACTGCACATCGCTGACAAACCGAAGGTAATTGCATACTGGATTGTCTTCGCCCGCTGTCAACCGCATCTTCAACTCAGGAAGCAAACTCGTAACTTCGTTTAACGATACGGAACGTTCGCCCAACTGTTTCCAAAAGGTTTGTACAAAATTGTCTACCTGTTCCCATACGACCTTCCCCTCACCATTTGCTGAGAGAGTCAAATCCAAATCTCCGGCCTCAAGGCGAGCTGCAGTAGTGGCTCGATTGGTCAATGCATTGAACAACAAATCTTTCGGAGCATACTCTTCTTTCTCCGTCTGTAATTCCAAACGGGTCAGTCCCCCTTTCAATGCATAAGCATCACGCCAATTGGAAGAGGCATCGGCCTGCAAATGCAACGAAAGTTGCACCGGAGAAGGCGTTAACCGCAAAGCATGAAGATTCGCTTCGGGCATATCCACAGAAAGGTTTGCCACAACTGTATCGCGCCGCAAAAAGCCGTTCAAACGGGCCTGTAATTGCAACAAGGCATTGTGACTATCCAACGATAACCGCACCTGATGACGCAGCAACGCTGCTTTCATAAGCATGCTGTCCAAGGATGAAGAACCATATTCCAGGCGATCTATGCCAACCTCGCCCCGGAAACGAGTCGAAGCCGAATAGAGGTCAGTACCTTTGCCGCGAAATCGGGCATGGGCCGTAAGATAACGCAAAGAATCCTGTGGCAAAAAACGATGAAGCGGCAAACTATCGATATGAGCATGCAGAGTATACCGTTCATCAAGCTGATTATAATCGGCCCGAAGAGACAAAGCTCCTTCCGACTCGTTCAAAGCGACATCTACCGCAGAAAGAGAGCCATCCATGTCCAATGTCGCATTCAATTGCAAGTCGTGAGGAATGGCCCATGCACCGCGACTGACAGAATCGGCCAAGAAGGTAAGAAAATCTAAATCATGAGTTTGCATTTGCAGGCGAAACGAACCTTTGCGC
>JAFUNW010000046.1 GCA_017472905.1 Bacteroidaceae bacterium | reverse complement strand
TGTCAAGTAAGCTGAGGTCGTAATCGGCCATACCACCGAAGTAAGTTGAATTCAAGTTTCCGAAGAGGCGTTGTGTTGTGCGGCGTGAACCGTTGTTGTTGGCTCCAACCATCATGGCAACACTGATTTCGTACGTTCCGTTTTCGATGTTTTCGATGGTTTGTGAAAGTTCTACAGCGGGGAATCCCGGAGTCCAGATACCGTATCCCATTTCACCGTCTTTGGCTGCACCTGTACAATCAGCATTTACGCCAACCCATCCTGTAGCGATACCGTTTGCTTGGATTTCCTCGATAGTCTGGCTCAATACACCGTTCAAATAGAGGTTCCATCCGGTCGGAGTGTTTCCGATGTTTACGGTAGTGGCTCCACCTTGTGCTGAAAGGTCTTCGAAGCTCATGTTTTTGCCGAGACTTGTGTAGTCGCCCAATCCTTGTCCGTAAGCATCTTCAGCCTTGACGAGGGTAACGACAGCTTCGTTCAGTGTCAATGCTACGGCAGACTCATCGAAAACCTTTTGTGCGGCTTGAATAGCTGCAGCCAGAGTCGCATCGGCCGATGTGTTGGCTTCGGTTGCTTTAACGATTTCCTGATATAAAGCTACTTTTGCATTCACGATAGCCGAGATGGAGTCGGGATAGGTTTCATCGAAAGCCTCGTTTGTGTAGATGGCAGTGATGGCATCCGCTCCGACCTGGAAACCGGTTTCGAATCCGGCAGTGGTAAGCCATGCCAATTCGTAATTATTAATGGTGGTGTATGCGTTCTGTTTGCTTCCATATACCGCAACGTCTGCTGTTTTTACGAAAGCCCAGTTGGTTGATGTACTGTCCGCCATTTGCAAGTAAACTCCGGTTTCGTCATATACCTGGTTTCCGTCTTCGTCCGTCTTGACTGCGAAATCGGGATACCAAGATGCTCCCGGATAAGAGATTACGAAATATTCTTGTCCATTATTCAAGTGCAGTAACAGACCTATTGTCGGGTAGTTGTTTCCTTCACCTGCGATGAGTTTGTAATATCCCTCATAATCTCCTTTTGCCAAATTCCACGAAGCTTGCGTGGAGTTGATGTTTAGGTTGGGGTTTCCGTCCGGCATAACCAGGTATTCGATGGTGGGTTCGGCTCCTTCTTCCGTAGCGGCAATGGTTTGAATGAATGACCAGCTTTCGTCTTCGTTCTTGACAGCCTCCAATTCATGATTGGCATAATTTGAGTCGGTCAGTGTTCCGTAGCGCAATGCGCCGTCCCACGATGTACGTGTCATGAATCCATCCGGTCTTGCCTTGTTGAAGAGAATGTATTTCTCTCCGGCAACAGGTTCTTGAATCGGAAGTGTGGGAGGTTCTATTGCCCACAACGAAAAGCTTGTAGCAAACAGGGTTCCGCTTGCTAGCAGACTTTTGAGTAATGAATTTCTCATAAGGTTAATAATTTAGTTATACAATAGAATTTATTTACCAATTTAAATGATTGATATTAATGGCTGTAAAAGTAGTGTAAATTCTTTGTATCTTAGTGCTTGTTTTGTGAATTTCTTTTTCTTCGTTAAGTATAATTAACGAAGGGAAGGGTGGAACAGAATGTATGGGAATTTCGAAACAATGGAAGAGGGTGTGTATAATTGATTTATAGAACACAGATTCACGGAGACACAAAGCACTTTCTATAAGTCCCTGATTATCTGACTTGAAAAAATTCTTAGTGACTCTGTGTCTCTGTGTTCTAGACAAAAATGTATTTTTGACACAATCTTTTTTAATTACAGCTTTGAGAATAGTCTGTATGCACTATTTTTTCTCTGCCGGCTTCTTGCAGCTAGAGTCGGTTGTTTTACACTCCTTTTTAGGAGCGCTTTTTTCCGGAGCACATTTTGTATCACATTTTTTTTCGTTGTTCTTGTCCATAATGATAGTTGTTTTTAAAGGTTAAACTTCGAAGTATAGATTCTAGTATTCGTGTCAGGTATGCTATTTCCTTTCCGAATCGGCAAATCCATGTACTTTGTTTTTTATCTCTTCGGCTTTCTCTGAGACCTGTTCGGCTATTTGTGCCCCGTTGGTAAGTGCTTTCTCCTTGAGGTCGTTCAGTACTTCGCCTGCTTTGTTGCCCAGGTCGTGCATGCAGTGACACATCTGTTTTCTCAGTTCTCGGGCTTTGCTCGTTTGTGCCAATCGGTAGGCTGCAATACCGGTAGCGATGCCTATCATCAGGCCTACGAGCATTTTGCAATTGCTTCTTTCCATAATTTTTTTGCTTTTAAATGGTTAAACATGGGTAGGCGGAGGCTGTCTGCCGGTATCAGAGCATTAGCTCGGAAGGGCGCTTGTCATTTCCGTCTACTGATTCGATAACAACGTTTTTCGGGGCGAATGTTTACGGCTGTATATCTGTTTAACATCAATTGGGTTTTAAAAAAAAGAGTCGCACCGTCCTGGAGACGAATGCGACTCTTTCAATATTATGAAAAAAAGATTTTTAGAATTTAAAAGGAGTCTTCTTTACATAGATACGGAAGTCTTTGATACCTCCGGGAACATCTTTTTCCATGCGTGGCAAGTATTGGAAAGCGGTAACGGTTTGTTCACTGCCCAGGTCGATGATGAATGAGTGTGGGAAGTTAACTCCGCCTACCGTGCTCCAATAGGTAGACTCTTGCAAATCGTAGATTTTGTCGGCAGCACGGTTACCGCTGTTGGTCTCTTCGCTGTCGGCGTAAGAGATGGTCCAAGGTTCGCGGCTGAGGCGTTCGCCGTCAGCATCCAGCAAATAGCATTCAGCCATGC
>JAFUNW010000045.1 GCA_017472905.1 Bacteroidaceae bacterium | reverse complement strand
TGGGCGAGTCATGTGCAGTGATGATATAAATGTCGTTATTGCTTTTATTCGTCCTACGAAGACGTTTTTCCTCTGTCAGTTCAGACTTTAGCACTTCTTTGCTTATCGGGGCTATGATTTCTTCCATGATTATTTTTAAAGATTAAGCATGTCTAGCCAATATTCACACAGATTTCTTACATTCTGCATTCTATCCTAGGTTTAGACTCTTAACTGTTAAACTTAAACTTCTTTTTTATAATGCTTTTATAGTTTGTAAACAATATCTTTTACATGTTCGGCCCATTCCGATGGTGATTTTGATTTGTCAAATGTTTCCCATGAAATAGGTTTGCCGATTGTTACTTTAAATGTTTTATGTCTATTTTTAAACATTTCATCAGCCAAATACAACATTGCGATATTAAATTTAATTCCCAATCGCTTGCACCAATTGGCCAACGAATAGAAAAAATCTGAATTACGTCCTTCAAAATGAATCGGAACAATATCACGCTTTGTTTGTACGCTTTTAACAATGAATGCTTTCTTCCATTCCAAATCTAATATTTGTCCATTCTTTTGTTTACGTGAACAAAGTCCGGCCGGAAACATAATGATATGATCATCCGAACCAAATGCGGCATTTACCATCTGTGGGAAATCACGTGCTTGAGATCCTGTTTTGTTAATTGGCACGCAAAGTGGAGCCAGTCCATGCAGGTTCATCAATAAATCATTTACCAAGTATTTAATGCGTCCATCATACCGATGTCCCAATATCCATCCCAATGAAATGCCATCTTGTCCACCCAATGGATGGTTACTAACAAATGTACATAAGCGACCATCATCAGGAAGATTCTCAGAGCCTATCACTTCTACTTTCGTATCAAGGAAATTCATACAAGCATCCAAAAAAGGAATACCTCTTTGCCCTTTTATACTCACCAAGAACTCATTAATTTCTTCTTGATGAACAATCTTCTTCAGATACGAAACCAGGAATTTTGGAACATATTTGGCTTTTTTCCCAGCTTTTTCTTTTAGTATCTTATCAATGTCTATTAAAAAAAACGAATCGTCTGTCATTGTTTTATCCAATAAAGTATGCAAAAATACACTATCTTTTTTATTCTTTGCTATTATTTGCAAAAAAAACAGTCAATCCGTATCCTTTTTAAGAGTTTTTGTTAATTTTTCCTGCAAGTTTAGCCATTTATGAGGAGTATATAATTGGAGGATACGGATGAATTTTACATTATTAATTCTTTTTTCTCATTGATGTACTGAATGCCATTTTGTCAGAAATAGAACTTTCCCATTTCATCATAATATGTTTTTTTGTCAGAAAGATATGCCATTGAACCTTTTGGCATGTTTTTCGTTAGAAGTTTAGCGTTGCCACATATACAGACAACGAAATAAAATCGTATCCAATGTGTACATTACATAATAATTAATTTATATAAAGCAGAATCTATGAATATTAAACCATTAGCAGACAGAGTGCTTGTTTTACCGGCACCAGCAGAAGAAAAGACAATTGGTGGAATCATTATCCCTGATACAGCAAAGGAGAAACCGTTACAAGGCGAAGTAATAGCTGTTGGTCAAGGAACAAAAGATGAAGAAATGATTCTTAAAACAGGCGATACCGTATTGTACGGGAAATACGCCGGAACAGAACTAGAGTTTGAAGGAAAGAAATACCTAATTATGCGTCAGAGTGATGTATTAGCAGTTTTAGGATAAGTAATCTAATTTATGTAATAATTTAAATCGAAAAATTATGGCAAAAGATATATTATTTAATATTGATGCGCGCGACCAATTAAAGAAAGGTGTAGATGAATTGGCAAATGCCGTAAAAGTAACGTTAGGCCCCAAAGGTCGCAATGTAATTATTGAAAAGAAATTTGGTGCTCCGCACATTACAAAAGATGGTGTTACAGTTGCGAAAGAAATAGAATTAGCTGACCCTTTTCAAAATACAGGAGCACAATTAGTAAAGAGTGTCGCTTCTAAAACCGGTGATGATGCCGGTGATGGTACTACTACTGCTACAGTATTAGCCCAATCAATTGTAAATGTCGGATTAAAGAATGTAACAGCCGGTGCTAACCCTATGGATTTGAAGCGTGGTATTGACAAAGCTGTAGCCAAAGTTGTAGAATCTATTCGCGAACAAGCTGAAATGGTCGGTGATAACTATGACAAAATAGAACAAGTTGCTACCGTAAGTGCCAACAATGATCCGGTTATTGGAAAATTGATTGCAGATGCAATGCGTAAAGTATCTAAAGATGGTGTGATTACAATTGAAGAAGCTAAAGGAACAGATACAACCATTGGAGTTGTAGAGGGAATGCAATTCGATCGTGGTTACTTATCTGCCTACTTTGTGACAGATACAGAAAAGATGGAGTGTGTAATGGAACATCCATACGTGCTTATCTACGACAAGAAAATTTCTAATTTGAAAGAGTTTTTGCCTATTTTGGAACCGGCTGTACAAAGTGGTCGTCCGTTATTAGTTATTGCAGAAGATGTTGATAGCGAAGCTTTGACTACATTGGTTGTTAATCGCTTGCGTTCACAATTGAAAATCTGTGCTGTTAAGGCTCCGGGATTTGGCGATCGCCGCAAAGCTATGCTCGAAGATATCGCTATTTTGACAGGAGGTTTGGTTATTAGCGAAGAGAAAGGATTGAAATTAGAACAGGCTACAATTGAGATGTTGGGTACTTGTGATAAAATCACCGTATCAAAAGACAATACAACAATCGTAAATGGTGCAGGTTCAAAAGAAAATATCCAGGAACGCATCAATCAGATTAAGGCTGAAATGAAAAATACCACTTCTGACTATGATAAAGAGAAACTGCAAGAGCGTTTGGCTAAATTATCCGGTGGAGTAGCTGTATTGTACGTAGGTGCTGCTAGCGAAGTGGAAATGAAAGAGAAAAAGGATCGTGTAGATGATGCTTTGTGTGCAACTCGTGCTGCGATTGAAGAGGGAATTGTCCCCGGTGGTGGTGTAACATACATTCGTGCCATTGATGCATTAGACTGTTTGAAAGGTGATAATGCTGATGAAGAGACCGGTATTGCTATTATTCGCCGCGCTATAGAAGAACCTCTTCGTCAAATTGTAAACAATGCCGGTAAAGAAGGTGCAGTCGTAGTTCAGAAGGTACGTGAAGGCAAAGGTGACTTCGGTTACAATGCTCGCACTGATGTATATGAAAACATGCATGCAGCAGGTGTAGTAGATCCGGCTAAAGTAACTCGTGTTGCATTGGAGAATGCTGCTTCTATTGCCGGCATGTTCCTTACAACTGAATGTGTTATCGTAGATAAGAAAGAAGATAAAGCAGAAATGCCAATGGGTGCTCCCGGCATGGGAGGCGGCATGGGTATGATGTAATATCATACTAGATATCTGATATATATTAAAGCCCCTCCTAATATGTTCTTAGGACGGGGCTTTTTTATTATTTCTATAATTCTCTATCTAAAATCCGATGACCGATTGGAATATATTGCGAGAAAAAAATGTCTTTTAATACTTTGGGCTCTATGGATATAATACGCAAATTTCTAAAATCTTCGTGGCTTAAAAGAGCCGCTTTATTACTGAAAGACCCCTCGAAAGTTCGAATTTTACTTCAAAAACTTCGTGTATGCATGACCAAAAAGGGTTTTCATTCCATAAAAGAAGAATTAAGCATGCTAGCAAATTATGTAAAAGATATAGTCAGCGGTGCATATAAAGAATATAACAGAACCAATCTTCTTTTGGTTGTTGCAGCACTTATTTATATCGTGACTCCTTTGGATTTTATTCCGGATTTTATTATCGGAGGTTTAATCGATGATGTAGCTGTTATAGGGTGGATCATAAATAAGCTACATGATGAGTTCGTGCGTTATAAAGAGTGGATTGTACAGAAAAATAATTTGTAAGTCTGAATCTATTCTACTTACAGGAATGACTCTAAAAGCCTAAGGCAATGAAATAATATTAAGGAATCAGAGAGGTTTAATATTAATTAACAAGGTTTCTACTTTCCTTTTCTTTGAAATTGTTTTTATTTGCAAGTTTTATAAAAAAATCTGTCAAATCACATCTCTAATTGATATTTTTATGACTCAACGTAATTTATTCATTCTAATGATGTTGTTGTTCCCCCTTATGGGACGTGGACAAGAATGGTTGGATGTAACCTCCTATTATTTGTCGAATCCTAATTTTGACAATTCCACTTCGGGATGGCAATGGCAAAGCAATGCTCAAAGTCAAAAAGTAGATTATGGAACTATGGAGTTTTGGAATGGAACATTTGATATAAGCCAAACATTAACTCCTCCGAATGGGACCTACCGATTGAGTGTACAAGCTTATTATCGTGTTGGTGACAACAATGAAAGCTACTCTTCATATATTTCAGGCAGTGAAACAATTACTGGATATTTGTATGCAAATGAGAAAGAAAAGCCATTGGCTAGCATCTATTCCGAATCCCTATCAGAAAACTATGCATCCTCTTGTTGGGGAGCTTCTAGAGGTGTTTATTATCCCAATCAAATGGTTAGTGGAAGCTATTGTTTCGGTTTAGGTATGTATCACAACGAATTGGAAGTTGAAGTAACAAATCGGACATTAACAATTGGACTTCGCTGCGAAGAAGCTATTTCCAGCAATTGGTGTTTATTCGATAATTTTAAATTGGAATTCAAAGGGGATCGTGTAAATATCAGTAGTATTACACTATCCGAGAAATCATTATCCTTAGTAAAAGGAGAAAAATATACACTCGTTGCGCACTATTTACCCGAAGATGCGACTTTTCCTAAATTAACATGGTCTTCTTCCGATGAGACGATTTTAACAGTAGATGAAAACGGGAATATACATGCATTGAAAGAAGGACAGGCCCAAATTACTGTTTCTTCAACAGATGGAAGCAGAGTGTCAACAACTTGCAATGTGAATGTAATAAATAATGAAGCGACCTCTGCCTCTTTGATTATCAATGAGATTCAAGCTGCAAATATTGATATGTTTGTAGACCCTTCATACAACTATGGAGGCTGGATAGAATTGTATAATCCAACAGACCAAACAGTCAGTCTGACTGATTTTTATGTAAGTGATGACCGTACGAACTTAAAGAAACATCCATTGGGTGGATTTGGCGGAGTCGTAAATGCCCATTCATATAAGTTAATTTGGTTTGATCATTATACTGACATCGCACAAATGCAGATTACCTTTAAATTGGATTACGAAGGAGGCGAGATTTTCATCAGTAATCCGAAAGGTGAAATCGTATGCAGCCAATCTTACCCTGCAGCCATCACTCGTACTTCATATGCTCGTAAGACCGATGGAGCATCTTCTTGGGGTATTACAGCAGAACCGACACCCGGAAAAAGCAACAACGGCGTTCGCTTCTGCGATACACGGTTAGACGCACCTATAATAGATAAAGATGCTTGTTTATTTGTTTCACCTTTTACTGTACAAGTAACTATTCCGGCCGGTACTACATTACGCTATACAACCGATGGAACTACACCGACAGAAGAAAATGGAAACATTAGTTCAACCGGACGATTCAATGTCAATACCACTACTATTTATCGCTTCCGATTGTTTCAAGAAGGCTACCTCCCTAGTCGTGTAGTAACTCGTTCTTATATCTATCAAGATAGAGAATATGTACTTCCGGTGGTTTCGGTTGTAACCGACCCTGTGAATTTATATGATGATAGTTTAGGTATATATGTAAAAGGTGTAAATGGACGGACGGGAAATGGTCAAAATACGCCTTGCAATTGGAACATGGAATGGGATCGTCCGGTAAACTTTGAATTGATTACTACCGAAGGAGAAATGGTAATCAATCAAGAAGCCAACATGGAAATGTGTGGTGGATGGAGTCGGGCTTGGACTCCCCATTCATTTAAGATTAAGGCCAATAAGATTTATGAAGGAGAAAATTATTTGCCTTACCAGATATTCCCCGAAAAATCTTATCTGAAACATAAGACTTTCCAGATTCGTAACGGTGGAAATGATACAAGTTCACGTATCAAAGATGCGGCTTTGCAGGCTATTGTACATACCTCAGGATTGGATGTAGAAGGTCAGGCATGTCAACCGGTTGTACATTTTATCAATGGAGAATATAAAGGTATGCTTAATATTCGTGAACCGAACAACAAACATTATGCCGAAGCAAACTTCGGATTAGACGATGACGAGATAGACCAATTTGAAATTAATCCGGATTCGGGATATACACAAAAATGCGGTACGGAAGAGAGTTTCCTCCATTGGTACGGACTATCTGAAAATGCCGAATCACCGGATGTTTACGAAGAAATCTGTAGTATGGTAGATATTGATGAATATATCAACTATATGGCTGTAGAAATGTACTTAGGCGGAACCGACTGGCCCCAAAACAATGTCAAGGGATTCAAACCAATTCACGAAGGAGGAAAATTCCGTTTTGTCTTGTTTGATTTGGATGGAGCCTTCTCTACCACAGACCCGTTCAACATATTTGAGAGTAAGCAAATTTACACATTTGATTTGGTATATGAAACCAATTCACGTCTGACAGAAGAAATCAAGTGGGTAACAATCTTCTTGAATATGTTGGAAAATAAAACATTCCGTAAACAGTTTATTGACACTTATTGCTTGGTTGCCGGTAGTGTATTCACTCCTGAGCGCTCGATAGCTATTATTGATTCGATGGCAACACGCACAGAAAGCACGTTGCAATACGAAGGATGTTCTCCTTGGTGGACAGCCAATTCTTTGAAAAATAGTTTGTCCGGTCGTCAACAAACCATGATTAATGCTTTGAAAACATACAACCGCATGAACCTTTCAGCTGTAGCAGAACAGAAAGTCTCTCTATCAGCCAATATTCCTGAAGCCCGCTTGTCAATAAATGGTTTGGAAGTTCCAACCGGAAAGTTTGAAGGTTCACTTTTTGCTCCGATTGTTTTCAAAGCTGAAGCTCCGGCCGGTTATCGTTTCATTGGATGGACAAACGGAAAAGGTTCAGCTCAAGAAATCATTTCAAAAGGTAGCCATTGGAACTATTATGATCAAGGCTCATGCGATGCTACAGATTGGATTTCGACAGATGCATCCATCTCCGGTTGGGGAAGTGGTAAAGCCCCTTTAGGTTATTACACCGGAAGCAGCAACAATGAACGAGGATATGAGACCATATTAAACTATGGTTCAAATGAATCTTCCAAATATCCGACCTATTATTTCCGTAAATCCTTCAACCTTTCCCAAGCACCGATTGAAGGAGATGAGTATGTATTGAGTTTTGTTGTAGATGATGGTTTTGTTGTTTACGTGAACGGTCAAGAAGCCGCTCGTTATCTAATGCCATCAGGAACAATATCTTTTAATACCTATTCATCAACTTATGCCTCAGGCAACCCGGACAATGGTACAATCACTCTGCCTGCTTCACTTTTCCAAAAAGGAAAGAATGTTATCGCCATTGAAGTACATAACAATAGTGCTTCTTCCAGTGATATCTATTTTGATGCCGAATTGCTCTTATACTCTACATCTCCGGGAAACTATGCGACTTATTTAAGCCAAGATGAAGAATTTGAAATGCCTTCAGATGCTTCACTTTCTTTGATGGCATGTTATGAAAAACTTTCAGATGAAGAATTGGCTGAAGTGCATGCGGTTCCGGTTCGTATTAACGAAATCAGTGCAGATAATTCTATGTACGTTAATCCTACATATTTTAAGAAGAACGATTGGATAGAATTGTACAATACGACCAATGACGCAATTGATATTGCCGGCATGTATTTGAGCGATGATGTTGCAGAACCGGAGAAATATCAGATTCCGGTTAGTAAGACTATTAATACTGTTATACCGGCACATGGATTCTTGATTGTGTGGGCTGATAAGTTAGATGATGTGGCTGCATTGCATACCCCATTTAAGTTGGATGCAGATGGAGGTGCTGTTATGCTTACCTCTGCTGATAAAGTATGGAGCGACACCTTATTCTATGATGCACATTCCGATGACATGACGGTCGGTCTCTATCCGGATGGTGGGGAGAATGTCTATTTGATGAATACTCCGACAATAGCCTCTTCCAACAAAATTAGCAGTTATGCAGAACTTTGGATTGAGTCGGAATTGCCTAGCCATGTAGAAACGGAAGTTCCTTTGAATGGAGGCTCACTTCGTGTAACTGTTTCACAAAAACAACTTACTGTAATCGGAGCGACATCGGAATCTATTGTAGTTGAATTGTATGCAGCAACCGGACAACAAGTATTGAAGCGCATTATATCCTTGACCAATGGAACAGCGACTGTCGGTTTGGAAGCATTACCTAAAGGTATCTACTTAGTACGTGTTTCAGAGAAAAACGGTTCGACTTACTCCGGTAAGATTTTAATGGATTGATTCTTTGGAATATAACAAATAAATAGGTTTAATGAGGGTGCGTCATTTTGACACACCCTATCTTTTATTTGAAAAATATATGTCAAATACGTTAGTTGAAAAATACAAGCAATTAAATAATTCGTTTAACAAGGAGCTAGTTTTTCATCTCGGGATAGATGCCGGCTTCTTTGCAGAATATAGTTATATGTTGCATGCCATGCTCTATTGTTTGGAGCATCGTATTTGTTTTAAACTTTATTCTGCCGATGCTAATTTTAGCTATTCAAAAGGTTGGACCGATTATTTTAAACCTTTTTGTGAAGAGGTACATGAACATTTTCATCATAAATACAATCGCCATCCACTTACAACATCTTGGAAAGAAATTTGGAAAGAACCTACTTTATCATTGATAAAATGGAAAATAAAGACTAGCCTATTGAATTTTGTAGGTAATTTGTCTGCATTATCCATTTATAAGAAGTTTATTAGACTAAACAACCATTTGAATTATATTCCGAAAGAACATTATCGAATACCGGAATTAGGCATTGATGGAGATTATTTACATGCATTCCAAAAGATGGTTGAAATCACATGGAGATTTAATCATGATACGACATTGTATTGCAACAAATTAATAGAAACCTTATCTTTGCCGAAATCTTATGTAGCCTGTCAGATTCGAGGTGGAGATAAAATTACAGAGACATCTTTGCTAGACCCGGATTGGTTTGCCAGCTTAATACATTTACATAGCCCGTTAAAAGATGTATTTGTTTTAACTGACGACTATCGTATATATCAGCAATTACTATCAATAGACGATCAAATTCGATGGTACACTTTCTGCCAACCCATTGAGACTGGATATGTAAATAAGAATTTTGGACGTGCATTTGGAGAGCCCAAAAAAGAGCAAATGCTCCGTTTCTTAGCCTCTATTCAGGTAATGAACGATTCATCTTTATTTTTGGGAAGTATCACAACCGGTCCTAGTTTATTTGTATTAAAGAATAAATATCCCGATGGGGTAGCGGTAGACTGTACTTCAGAACAATTTACGGAAGTATGTAGGCAAACAATCTCAAAACGAAGTAAGGTGTCAATAAACAATCTAACCTTTTAAAAAAAGAAGGCGCTTTCGTGAATTTGAAAGCGCCTTCTTTTTTGAGTATTTTTTCTATTCCTAAAAGGGAATATTCTACTAGACCTTAGAAATATAATACTTAGTTTGCTGGAGTTTCTTCAGCAGCTGGAG
The DNA here is from genome assembly GCA_017472905.1 of Bacteroidaceae bacterium. Classification (GTDB taxonomy): domain Bacteria; phylum Bacteroidota; class Bacteroidia; order Bacteroidales; family Bacteroidaceae; genus Phocaeicola_A. The sequence continues at coordinate 5,300 of JAFUNW010000045.1, read as the reverse complement.
TCTCTGTTTCTGCTGGTTGTTGTGTTGCATCAAAACCGGGAACTGTCACCGGATTAATAACATTCTCTTTTTGAGCGTCCTGCATCAATACAGAAGATGATGCTACAGGACCATTAGGCAATACAAATGCCGTTGCAACACTTACAGCAGCCATAAAGATAGCCAATCCCCATGTTGTTTTCTCCAAAAAGTCTGTAGTCTTACGTACACCCATAATTTGGTTGGATGAAGCAAAACCAGAAGCTAAACCTCCTCCTTTTGAATTCTGAATCATTACTATAAAACACATCAGAATAGAAGCGAGTACAATTAAAATCGTCAAAAATAAGTACATTTTTTCTTTTATTTATCGGTTGAATTTATAACTAATTTCTCTAGCAAACGTATTTGGTCTGCAAAGTAAGCATTTTTTTTTGGATATTTCAAACTTAATCGCCGAATAATTTCAAGAGCCTTGGCATATCGATGCTGTTTTATGTATATTTTGGCCAAGGTTTCCGTAAAACAGCTATCATCATCTTCCTCATAGGGCAACAAAACGGGACCTTCCGGCTGTTCATCCGACAAAGAAGCCGACAAATGTCCATCGGCATTTTTTATGAAATTATCGATCAATTCTTGACCACGCATTCGAGGTACTGAATTTGACTCTCTCTCTTGGGTAGACAAATCTTCTTCGCGAAGAACATAGGATGTATAATCTACACTCAACCCTCCATCATCCACAATCGGAATTTTTTCCTCTTCTTCCTCTACCGGCAATCCTTGCAAGAAAGTATCTATCAATGTCAGTGTACGATCTGCCGGATTCGAAGTATCCTCCTTTCGTTCCTGATGTTTCTTCGGTTGAAGGGTATAATGTACACCCTCTATCAGATAAAAGAGCAATTTCCGGTTAGAAATATAAAGTGCAGTTCGTTGAAGTTCTTCTCCGAAAGCTGCATCATGCAACAGATAAAGCCCTTTCAGATAGAGCAAACGAGCCGTTTGGTAATACGGATAATCCTCTAACATTTCCGAAAGTTCATGCAAGACATGCCTGTCTGCCAATTTCTCCGGATGCTGTATCAAATCTGGAATATTCAAAGCCATACGCACTCTTTTTGTTACCAATTAGCCACTGTTGCATTAAAAATCTGCTCTGTAATCTCCTTGATCATTTGTGTCACCAATTCTTCCTGAACAGCAGAAAGTTGTTGGGTAGACTCATACTCACGGGTTGCAGAGAAAGTTCGTTCAAAATCTTCCGAATGGTTGGTATTATTGACGAAACGCACATTCACCACCATCTTCAACTCTACGACAGAAGAGTATCCTTCTGCTGAAATAGATTTATTATACTGATCATAAGCCGTTATTTCCCCGGATACTTGCAAGTCTCCTCCTCTTTTTATCTGCTCCAATCGAGTTTGCTGCACATAAATATCCTGCAAAGCCGTATTAAACATCGAGGCCATAGGTCCCCAAACATACGAAGCCCGATTAGCAAAATCCGTAATGGTAATGGTCTTTACTTTATCGTAATTGATCGATGCCCCATTAAATTTATATGAGATAGTGCACGAAGACAACAAAAAGAGCACCACACACATCCAATATTTGCTATAATAACTCTTAATCCAATCCATATTCCTTTATTTTTCTATAAAGCGTACGTTCCGAAATATTCAAATCTTTGGCTGCACTTTTCCGTTTGCCATGATGTTTGTCCAAAGCTGTGCGTATCATTTCACGCTCCAAATCATTGAGTGACAAAGATTCCTCTACATATTCTTCCGTATCCTGGATATCTTCATCATCCGCCATTTTAGAGTTCAAATGAAGTGAAGTCGGATGAATGTTAATACCGGAAACGGTCGGAGTGGCAGAAGATATGGGATAATGAACATCTTCTGTCGGATAGTACGAGACCTGTGTCTCTACAGCTTGGGGAGTTCCAACCACAGCCTGTTTCTGCACCTGCTCCAAATTGGTATGAACCAATTTCTTCAACTCTGTGACATCACGCCGTAAATCAAACAATATCTGATACAAGATTTCACGTTCACTCTCAAAGGTCTTGCCCGAAGTTCCACCATGTCTTCCTAACAAAGCCGGCATTTGGGATGGTTGTTCAGGAAGATAAGAGTGTAACACCTCCGGAGTTATCTCTCGGTTACGTTCAATAATGGATATCTGCTCTGTAATATTCTTCAACTGGCGAACATTACCCGGCCATGAATAGGCAATTAATTGGCTACGTGCTCCCTCTGTCAATTGAATGGAGGGCATGTGATATTTTTCAGCAAAGTCGGATGCAAATTTACGAAACAACAAAGCTACATCTTCTCCACGTTCACGCAAAGGGGGTATCTTGATGGGAACAGTATTCAAACGATAAAACAAATCTTCCCGAAAACGTCCTTCTGCGATGGCATCCACCAAATTTACATTGGTAGCTGCTACAATACGCACATCGGTTTTTTCTACTTTCGAAGAGCCTACACGAATGTATTCACCACTCTCCAATACACGCAACAGACGAGCTTGGGTAGCTAAAGGCAACTCGCCCACTTCGTCCAAAAATATGGTTCCTCCGTTTGCCTCTCCGAAATATCCTTGCCGCTCATTGATAGCACCGGTAAAAGAACCCTTCTCATGTCCAAACAGTTCCGAATCTATCGTCCCCTCGGGAATAGCCCCACAGTTTACTGCAATATATTTACGACTATGTTTTCTACGACTATATTCATGGATAATTTTTGGAAAAGTCTCCTTTCCTACCCCACTTTCACCGGTTATCAAAACCGACAAATCGGTAGGGGCTACTTGCATAGCTACATCAATAGCCCGGTTCAGGTCTTCGCTATTACCGATAATACCAAACCTCAATTTCACTTGCTGTATTTCAGACGTTACCATAGAATATTTTGTTTTAGACTGACAAAATTACACCTTTTCTACAATATACACAAGCAACTTTGACAGTTTTTAAAACCTAATAGGAGAAAAAATTCTTTCAAGTGCTAGAGAAGTCAAGGGTGTTATCAACTCTTCGGATCTATGGATTTCTTGATAAAACGAAAAGCGCCAATAGATCTGCGCTTCCTAACAAATACTAAGCGATTCATCGCAAAGCATAGCTACAGCCGGACGATGCGTAATAAACAGAATGGTCTTGTTCGGACAAGCTTCAGACAAACGATGCAAGAGTTGAGCTTCGGTCTCCTCATCCAATGAAGAGCTGATTTCATCAAGCAATAAAATTGAACCCGGACGTAGCAAACCACGTGCAATAGCGATGCGTTGTGCCTGTCCTTCACTCAATCCTCCCCCACGTTCTCCACAACGAGTATCCAAACCTTCCGGCAAAGAAAAGACAAAATCGGCCATTGCAATATGCAACACCCGAGACAACTCTTCATCAGAAGCCTGCGGATTAGCCAATAAAAGATTTTCACGAATGGTTCCACTCAACAAGGTATTACCTTGCGGAACAAAGACAAAATGGGTACGAGTGGCTGTACTTATAGGAATACGGACTTCTTCATTATAAAGAAACAACCCACCTTCTTGTGGTTCTATCAAAGAGAGCAACAAACGAAACAACGTTGTCTTTCCCGTACCGGTACGACCTATGATGGCCGTTTTACTACCCGGCTTGAAAGAGTGACTGAAATTATGCAATACTGCATGTTCCTCCTGTTTATATCGGAACGAAATATTGCGACATTCCACTCCATAAAGAGACGAAAGGGAGAGTTTGTCAGAAAGAGAAGAATCGACTTCTACCTCCAAACAATCCAATTCATTCAATCGGTCTATACTGGCACTGGCATGAATAGCTCCTGTGAACAATCCCATCAGATTCACCACCGGATGTTGGATTTGACTGACCAACTGCAAAAAAGAGGTCATAATACCAAAAGTGATAACTCCGCTACGCAATTGCAGACCGCCCCATACAAATGCTGCCAAATAGCCCAACCCAAAAGTAATGGACAACAAAGTTTGAGAAACCAATGAAAATTGTGCTCGTCTACTCACCTTTTTCCGAAGATGCTCTTGCAAGTCTCCCAAACGATGTCCAAAAGTGCCTTGTGTATCAATGGAACGCAAGACTGCATTATGTTCCATACCCTCTTGTACCAACATCTGTATACGAGTATCATATTCCCGGATATCCAAAGTCATGCGGCGTAAATTTCGAGCAAAGAGTTTGCCACACCCCACCACGATGGGAGTGAATAACAACAAACCCCAAGCCAACAGACTCTCCATCGACCACATCAACAGAAATGCGCCCAACAGTTGAGCAGCAGTCACCACACTCTGTGGGATCATCCGAACCAATAGTTCACAGACAACTGTAAGGTCACGCTCCAAACGAGCGGTGAAGTCCCCGGAATGCCACTTATCCTGATAGAGTCTTCTCCGCAACAACAGATTGAAGTATTTTTGCCGAAGTTTGTTGGATAGTTTTATTTGAGCAGATACAGTATGATAAGCAGCCATTTGACGCAATGCTACTGCACACAACAGACACAAGACCAATTCTATACAAGCCCAAATGATATCATTCTGACTGCCGGTACGTATGGTCACATCAATGAAACGGCGGCTAAGCCAAACCATCCACAAGCCAAAAGCTACCTGCCCAAAGCCTGCCAGGATACGAAAAAACATATTCAGACGTACACCATTGGAATTACGCCACAACCACAACAGATAATTCATTGTTCTATTATACCGGCCCGAAGCCACTCGTCAAGCATTCAATTCTTCACTTTTATAAAGAATATTTACTCTTTATACAACTTTTCAACTAAGAGATTTTTATATTCAGACTCAAAGATATAATAAAAATTCGAATTACAAAAACTATTTAATCTTATTCTCCTTTTTATATTAATCAGATATAGTATTAAAGAAGAGCTGTTATCTCCGAAAAAAACTAACGAATGAGGGAAAATAATGATGGAATGGAGACAATGGTGTTCAATGACTTATGAGGATTTTTGATGAAAGCTTCGCCGATGCAAAAGTGCAAGAAAATGAAAGGTAATGAGGGCAGACAGTTTCTTATCCATTACCCGATAACGAGGTGAATTAATAGGTCGTTGGAGTTTATTTCTACTCTTTGCTACATTCTGCATAACAATGTAAATTCGCTGATAACTAATTTTGTAACCAAAAAGAATTGGGTGTCTTTTTCTGGTTTCAGTGGTTCTTCTGCAATTTAGTTGAAAAGTATCCTTTTATAGCATTATAGGTTCAAGCCCAAAGTATCTTAAGATAAATGGCCAAGTATCTTAAGATAT
>JAFUNW010000044.1 GCA_017472905.1 Bacteroidaceae bacterium | reverse complement strand
TGTGCTCTTCCAAAATGGGATGGGGGTTGAACAAGACAGTGTGGTTGCGCATTCGTCCGTAGGTCCGTTGTTCTTCGGGACGGTTTTCCTTGCATAAGAAGCAGGCACGTTCGTTGACCTTGTCGATTTGTGCAGTGGCCGATTTTATGCGTTTCGGATTTTTCTGTATGATGAAGTTGTTGGTCGTGAAGCGTTCCTCCCGTTCTCCCCATTCGGGTGCAACAAAGTCGATTTCTGAGAGAATTCCTTCATCTTGTCGGCGTTCTTCCCATTCGGGTGCAACAAAATCGATTTCTGAGAGAATTCCCTCATCTTGTCGGCGTGCTTCCCATTCGAATGTGCGTAATTTGTCTTTGAGTAAGTTGTTGGCGTTTTGCCGGAATATGTCGAGGTTGGCATCGGAGTTTCCTTCCCATCGGCGACAGAGGTAGATGGGGTCGAAGATGCGCCCTATTCGGTAAGTGCGGCTCAGGGTGAGTGCAATGGCATAATCTTCGCCGTAGCTGACGTTGGGGATTTCTATTTCGTTGCGCAATACGGGGGTGAAGAATGCTCTTGGTGCACCGATTCCGTTGACGCGCAAGAGGTTGTTGTGTCCGTTTTCGGCCGTCCACTCTTTGTGGTCGATGATTCCCGGTGGCAACGTTTCGAGTTGGAAGTTGGTCATGCGGTAAGCACCTACTACCATTGCAACTTTCTGCTCATAAAATGCGTTTACTACTGTCTGCAGGGTTTGGGGCGTACTGTAGAGGTCGTCACTGTCGAGCTGTACGGCAAATCGTCCGCAAGCGGGATGGTGTATAGCCAGGCTCCAGCAGCCGCCAATGCCTAAGTCGGTTCGTTCCGGCTGCAGGTGTATCACGCGGCTGTCTTTGGCTGCAACTTCCGCAATGATTTCACCGGTACGGTCGGTGGAGTGGTTGTTTACGATGATGACGTTAAACGGGAAGTCGGTTTCCTGTTCCAATGCCGAGCGAATGGCATCGGCTATGGTGCGTTCGCGGTTGCGTACGGGGATGATAACCGAAGCTTCGCAGTCGAATTTCCCTTGAGTCAGGTCGGGCGAAAAGAGTTCTTCGGCCTGTATGTATCGGTTTTCTCTTTGGAGAATGTAGTTGAATACACGTTCCATAGCCTTTTGTGCATCGGCATTGTTGGGGTTGACATAGTCAAATTGTTTTTCTCCGGAACTTCTTCGGTCGCTTTCGTCTACGGTGTAGAGATATTCGCTGATGTGGATTGGGAATTTTCGTTCGAATTCTTCGCGGGCGGCCAGGGTTAATCCGTAAAAGCCTGCCGGAGCCAATATCCGGTAGATGGAAGATTCTTCGGTATTGCACAGATATTCGGCGGCCAATATCTCATCGGGGATGTTTATGGCTTTTTGCAACGTTTGTATATGGACGAGCAGCAAGGAACCGAAGTCGAAATCGCTTCGCAAGCTTCCGGCCTGATAGTCGATGAGGGGGTGGGGAAGTGTGGTGTCATCTTGCTTCACATAGTGGTCGGCATAGACCAAAGGGGCGGCATTGCTTTGAGCCACCTGCCACATGCGTTCCACAGCACGATAGCCCAATTGCAGTGGGGTTCCCTTGGTGTAGAGCAAGAAGTAGTCGCCCGTACAGTAAAGGTCTAGTTCGTTCAGGTGTTCGAACGACAGAAACGGACGGGTGGTTGGCAAAAACTGACAATGGGGAGGGAGTTCGATGTCTTTCGGATGCTGATCTTCCGGACATATCAGGTAGATGGTGGAGATGAGCGGTGATTCACGTAGTTGTTGAATGCTGATTTGTGTTTCTTCCCAACTGTTGTGGAGGATGAAACAAGGTATTTGGCCTGTCATGGTTTTGTATCTTTTATTATAGTTTTTGCAAATGTACGAAAACTTTGGATTATTCGATTCAAATTTTTGTCTCTTTTTTAGGGGAATGTAAACGAAAAGGGGAGAGGGCTGCTTCGTGTGGATGGACTTCCGAAATGAGAATCGGAGAAAGCTGTATAAAATTTTTATGCTTTGCGCACGGTTTTTGTCCTATAAAATGGATTTATCTGCTTGTCGGAAAAAGGCTCGTAGGGCTGTTTGGGGGTAGTCCGGAGATGGTTGCAGGGGAGAAAGTGGCTTAGAAGGGCTGAAAACGAGCCTTTTTTTGACGGGACGGAGCCGGATGACCTGATTTTTTACTTTCCCGCTTTGAAATGTGCTTTTTCGAGGGGAAAAATAAGTAGAAACGGTTTTTCTCTCCTTCTTTCATTAAACGAGGGGTAGAAAAGGGCTTTTTCGTTTCCGCCGGTGGCTCTTGCAGGTTTGCTGCACTGCAAAACTTCTTCTGCTGCACAGCAAAGCTTCTTCTGCTGCCCAGCAGATTTCTTTTTGCTGCCTTGCAGATTGGAGAGAGCGGCCGGCAAAAAAATGTTTGATGGGTCGCTCGGTCGGTTCTTTGGGTGGAAAAAGTCTGTTTTTTCTACGTTGAATCCTCCGTTTCGGTCTGCTTTTTATCTTTTGCGAAAAATCCGAATAAAGTTTTTTTAATGAAGAAATAATTCTCTTGTCAAGAAAAAAAGATGTTTTGAGTCGCTCGGCTCTGCTTGCGGTAACTCCCCGTTTTTTTAGAGCTGCTGACTCCTCTAACTCCGATCATTCTCTTGTAAGTAGAAACGATAGGAGTTAAAGGAACCGGCGCTTTACCGGGAGTTAAAGGAGGTGTATCCTTGAGTGCAGCGAAAAAAGTCGATATTTCTGTGGGAGATTCTTTCCTCTCCCTACTCTTTATTTGATTTTGAAAAGTTTGCCGTTTTTGAACGAAAGGATGGTTTGGTTTTCGTAAATCCAGTCGTAGAGTCCGGAAACCGTATCTTTGTAAATGCGGATAGGTTCGCCCAAAGCCAGTCGGCATTCGGCCGCAGTCATCCCTACGGAAACTTGTCCGTTCTCGATGTTTTTCCAAGTGGCTTCGGAGATGGTGGGGTAGAGGTTTCGAAGGTTTCCCATGCCGAAGACCTCTTCAAAGAAGTTTTCGCTTTGGTGCACGTCTCCAATGACGCTTTTGCGCAAGAAAGTGACCTGTTTTTTGAAAAGGCGGTTTTGTCCATCGCTTAGCGTGAGGGTGACGTAGTCGTTTCCGTTGGTCAGTTCGATGTCGCGGATGGTATATTGGGTGTATCGGCGCATGTCGCAGCTTTTTCCCTTGTTGTCAGCCATTGGGCTGGCATGTTTCAGGTATACCATCTTGTTGCGGTAAAGACTTAGCAGTTGTTCTTTTCGGCTCAGGTTGGGGTCGGTGAATCCGAACGAAGCGGCAAAGGTCCGGTCGGCCTTTTCCATGACAAACTCTGCCTCCGTCATGCCACAATTGGTCTTGGAGATGGCCACTTCTTTGTAGTAAGAATTACCGTTGGCATCTTCAAAAACGATTTTCACCGGGAAGGCTCGGCTTCCTACTCCTACGGCAGTGACTTTTACGGGTGTGTTTCGGGCAATTTTCAAGGTGCGGAATCCTTCGGGCGAATTGATGTCGTCCTGACAGACGTTCTCGCAACGGATATAGAGCGTTTCGCCGACCAACAAGGCGTTGGCTATGTCCACATCGCCCAGGTAAGCTAATGTAGGGATGCCGTTTTGGGGGTCGGAGCAATAGTTGTTCAGGGTTGTGTGCTTCACTTCTACGAAAAAGCGTGTCGTGTCGCTAAGGAATGAGAAGTGCAAATGTCCGCGTTCGGTCGTTTCCACTCCTTGATACTCCATGATGCGATGTTTCAGCTCTCCGCTTTCCACCTCTTTTCCGGTGGCAGCCGAGCGAAAGGTAGGGATAATCAAGTCCAGCTCTTCGGGGATGACCATGAACCTCATGCCGGGATACCAATCGCAGAGGCTGTAATGCTTGAAGTTGTTGTTGACAAATGCCGCTTCGGGCGAAAGGGAAGAGCTTGCAGGGGCATTCGATGCTGCCGTCTTGGTCTTGACGAGATATTCTCCTTGGGCACTCATGCCCAAATGCCCGATCAATAGAATGGTCGGGAGCAAAAACAGTTTTTTCATTGCGTAACTTTGAATCTTAAACATTTGAATCGAGCTGCAAAATTAATTGTTTTACGGGATTCGGGTTGCATTTTTCAATAAGAAATTGGAAAAAGAAGATGAAAAAGCCGCATTTTACACCTTATTATATATATAGACCGAATGAACAAGGAGCGATGAACCATTCGGAGTTTGCGAAACCGGAATATTATGTCTATCTTTGCGGCCGTAAACCAAGAAAAAATTAAATTAAAACGACAAATGAAGTTTTTACAATTCATCGTATTGGCCGGGATGACACTCGGCTTGGTATCTTGCGCCTCAAGCAAGAAGTCGAGACAGGCTGTTTCGCTAGCCGGCGAATGGTCAATCGTTTCCGTAGCCGGTAATTCATTAAAACCCATGAACCCCTATATAGCATTTGTGGGCGACAATCAGATTTTCGGATACGGAGGTTGCAATCGGCTCATGGGTAGCTATGAAGCAGATACGGCAAAAGCTCGTTTGCAATTCGGACAAGTGGCTTCGACCCGAATGATGTGTCCGCATCTGGAGAAAGAGCAGGATATACTCAACGCATTGGCTGAAGTGAGGAGCTATCAAGTCAAAGAGGGTGGAGAAGAGTGTACACTCGAATTGCTCAATGCACAAGGAAACACCGTCATGGTGATTGAAAAGCGCGACATTCCTGCCGGACTGGAGCAAATAAACGGCGAATGGAACATTCTGACCATCGAAAACCAAGAGGTAAAGACCGAGGCAGGCACGCTGTTGCAACTGAACTTTGACACCGAAAACAAACGGGTGTCCGGAAAAATAGGAGATAACCTGCTGACCGGAGCGTTGGAAAGCGGAGGCGAACAAGACTGCTCCATCAGTTTTGAACAGACGGCTGCCACCATGATGGCCGGACCCAACCTGGAGTTGGAAGACAAAGTGAAAGGAGCATTGGTACGCATCACTTCGTTCCAAGTCTTGTCGGATACGCAAGTTGCCTTGCTGGATGCTTCGGGCGAAGAGGTCATCTTATTAGAAAGAAAGTAGAAAAAAACGAGAAACTGACAAATCGGCAGTTGTTCTGCCAAAAAAGATACCGATAACGGTTCGGAAATGTCCCCCGTGTCATATCCCAAAGAAAAAAAGGGTTTGGCACGGGGTTTGCATATAGTAAAGAGAGCGAAAAAAGGCCGGAACTTATAAAAAGACGAAAGCCGATGAACAAAATGCTCGGAAAAACAATTGAATAATAACAGTAAAAAATAAAAGATTATGGGAAAAATTATTGGTATTGACTTAGGAACAACAAACTCATGTGTTGCTGTATTTGAAGGAAACGAACCGGTGGTAATCACCAACAGCGAAGGAAAACGTACTACTCCCTCTATCGTAGCTTTTGCAGACGGAGGCGAACTGAAAGTGGGAGACCCTGCAAAGCGTCAGGCTATCACGAATCCCCAACGCACGATTTTCTCTATCAAACGCTTCATGGGTGAAACGTATGACCAAGTAGCTAAAGAAATTTCACGCGTACCTTATAAAGTAGTGAAAGGAGACAACAATACTCCGCGTGTCGATATTGACGGACGTCTGTACACAGCTCAGGAAATCAGTGCAATGATTCTGCAAAAGATGAAGAAAACTGCCGAAGATTACTTGGGACAAGAAGTAACAGAAGCCGTTATCACTGTACCTGCATACTTCAGCGACTCACAACGTCAGGCAACCAAGGAAGCCGGATTGATCGCCGGATTGGAAGTGAAGCGTATCGTAAACGAACCGACTGCCGCTGCATTGGCTTACGGTGTGGACAAAGCTAACAAGGACATGAAGATTGCCGTATTCGACCTCGGTGGAGGTACATTCGATATCTCTATCCTCGAATTCGGAAGCGGAATGTTTGAAGTGCTCTCAACAAATGGCGACACTCACCTCGGCGGTGACGACTTCGACCAAGTAATCATCGATTGGCTCGTACAAGAGTTCAAAAACGATGAGGGAGCTGACTTGACACAAGACCCGATGGCACTTCAACGCTTGAAAGAAGCTGCAGAGAAAGCTAAAATCGAACTCTCTTCAACTACAACTACAGAAATCAACCTGCCTTACATCATGCCGGTAGGTGGTGTTCCCAAACACTTGGCGAAGACGTTGACAAGAGCCAAGTTCGAAGCTTTGGCACACAACTTGATTCAAGCTTGCTTGGAGCCTTGTAAGAAAGCAATGAACGATGCCGGACTCAGCAACTCAGAGATAGACGAAGTGATTCTCGTAGGAGGTTCTACTCGTATCCCCGCTGTTCAAAAACTTGTAGAGGATTTCTTCGGAAAAGCTCCCTCAAAAGGTGTAAATCCCGATGAAGTTGTGGCTGTGGGTGCTTCAATCCAAGGTGCTATCCTTAACCGTGAAGAAGGGGTGAGCGATATCGTGTTGCTTGACGTAACCCCGCTGTCAATGGGTATCGAAACAATGGGTGGAGTAATGACCAAACTCATCGATGCCAACACCACTATCCCTTGTAAGAAGAGCGAAGTATTCTCTACTGCAGCCGATAACCAAACTGAAGTTACCATCCACGTTCTCCAAGGCGAACGTCCGATGGCTGCACAAAACAAATCCATCGGTCAGTTCAACCTGACAGGCATAGCTCCTGCACGCCGAGGAGTTCCTCAAATTGAAGTAACTTTCGATATTGACGCAAACGGTATCCTTAAAGTTTCGGCAAAAGATAAAGCAACCGGTA
>JAFUNW010000043.1 GCA_017472905.1 Bacteroidaceae bacterium | reverse complement strand
GATGGGAAAGGGTATAAAGCAGGTCTTTTGTGGAAACACCGGATGGTAGCAGGCATAATATTCGTATAGGCCTGTGGGTATGCCATCGCAATCTTCTGCAATGTAACGGTTGAGCTTGCCTTTTTCTCCGTCAATCCAATCGCTTATTTCGTGGCGGATGTTTTCACTGTCGCGCAATTGGTTTCCAATGTTGAAGTCGGAATAACGGAATGTTTGTGTGGTTGTGCAGGTATGTACCCAATAGTGATCCATGCCGTATCCGGCCAGAAAAACCTTGCCGTTGTGTCGGCGCAGGTAGCGATAGATGGCATACAGGCGTTCGGCCTTTAATTCCAAAAAGCAGGGGTTTATTAATTGAACGATGTCGTATCCTTTCAGTTTGGGTAAAGTCTTCAGGACTTTAAGCATGTATTTTATTCCGTCCCATCGGCCGGATGTATGGCGGACCAATGAGATGTCGCGTGGGTAGTTTTTCCAGAAATCTCCGTTGGATACAACACACACTTGATGGCCGAGGGTGCGCAAACCTTCGGCTAGTGTCCAATGTACGTTGCTATATTCTCCGATTAATAATATTTTCATTTCTAATTACGTTGTTTATTCCAGAACTCTTTCACTATTTTCAATCCTTTTTTGTCATGCGTCTTAAACTATTCAACTTGTCCCTCTGTTCATAGAGGGACGAGCGTCAAGTATTGACGCGGAGGGAGTTGGGGAGAATTTGTGTTTATTGAACTCCTCCACCGCTTCGCGGTCCTGCCATCCTCGCACAGAGCACTGTGCTCACCTCACTGCGGTACGAATGGACATCTAGTCCATTCTCTAAAGGCCTTGCTACGCCTTTATAAACAGAGGAGGAGTTTGCTATACTCCATCGCTTGCATTTTTATACTCCATCGCTTGCGTTTTTGCTATTTATCATTTTCAGAAGGTATTTTGAATTCTCCCTCTGTTTATAGAGGGAGTACCCCTTTAAGGGGGGAGGGAGTTCGAAATAATGAAATTTAGAGATTCTTATTAAGTTCGGGATTCGGTCAAAAATCTTTTTCTTTCTCTTGCGGTATCTTTGATGAATTTTACAACATTCTCTTCTTGTTCGAATACATCACGATTTTCAAATCGGATGATGTGTATACCTTTAAGTTTCTCTAAAATTTCTGTGCGTTGTGCATCGTGTGTGTCTCCTTCTACTGTGAAATGGTGCTCGCCATCAAGTTCAATTCCTAATTTGAGTGCAGGACAATAGAAGTCAAGAATGAATGGACCTATACCGAATTGGCGTCTCCATCTTTGTCCATCTATTTGACCTGCTTTCAATAGTTTCCAAAGAGCTATTTCTGCGGAAGTACTTTGCTTTCTCAAATGGCGTCTTAATGCTTTTTGTTTGCTACGATTACAGATGAAATCTATATCTTTATGTTCAGACATTGTTGTTATTTTTTTTTATAAAACTCTTATTTTCGAACTCCTCCACCGCTTCGCGGTCCCCCTCCTCTATAAACAGAGGAGGAGTTTGCTATACTCCATCGCTTGTTTTTTCATTTTTTTAGTTTTATCTTATATATAAATTAAGGTGTATTTGGCTTTTAGGTCGGTTCATTGAGGTGTGCAATCATTTCCTTGAAAACTTCCTTGGCATGAAGGTTGCTATATTTTTTCAAAAATAGTTCGCGTGAAGCCGGATTGAATCCTCGTTGCGAACAACGGTTGATAGCTTCGATGAATTTCTGGTCGTTGGTGCATAGCTTTCCGGTTTCGGGAGAGATTGAGTATCCCGTAAATGCTTCCGGAGTACCGATGATGTATTTTCCGTACATGAGAGCTTCGGCCGTTTTAACCTTCATTCCGCTTCCGGAATAGATGGGTATTACAACGAAGTCGGCCTCTTCGTATAATTTGCTGAGGTCTTCAACATAATCAAACAGTTCGATTCGTTCGTTTTTTCTAATTCTTTCTTCCAATTGTTTCATGCCCGTACCGACAATGGTCAGTTTGGCTTGGGTATGTGGCAATATATGTTGTACGAAATGTCGTATTCCTTCTATATTCATGGAAAAGTAACTTCCGACAAAGAGCATGTTAGGAGGACGTTTGTCTGTTTCGTCTCTGTCGATGGGAGAGGACGGGAGTCTGTCTTCTAACGTGATAGGGATGGAGTAGTCTGCTTTTCTTCCGTAAAGTGAATGCAATTGTTGTGAATCGCGTTCATTCAGTGTAATGACAGCATCGGAATAAAGACAAGCAGTCTGTTCGTTTTTTCGGATGATGGGTAACCGATAGCGCAATATAACGTTTTGACTGATGTCCAGTTCTCTTTTATAATACAGGTATTCGATGTTGTGGAAGAATGTGATGATTTTTACGGTGGGATATTGTTGCTTTATTTTTTTTGCCAATAAACCGAGTAAAGAACTGTCGAGAAAAACAAGTTCTATCCGTTCTGTACAAATGATGTGTTTGATATTGTCGAATTGCTTGGAGTCAATTCCGGAGATGGAACACATACGTAAGTCGTTGAAAAATCCTTGTCCGAACCAAAGCAGCCGATGTTTTTCCTTGAGGGAGTTGTTTCGTGCAATTCTCACTTCTGTAACGGAATTGCTTCCCAAAATATCTTGTAAGATGGAACGGTTGCGTAAGGTGCATACTTCACCTCCACAAAAGTTGTTGTGCTTGGTAGCGATAAACAGCGTTTTCATGGCTTCGCTTCATTCGTTTGTTCAGATGGAATAGACTTGATCCATTTGCCGGTGTAGAGAAAACAATGGAATTCGGGTCCGAACAGAGCCAACGGAAGATTTTTTAGTTTTGTTCGTAGGGAAAGTTTGGCTTTCAATAGTGAAATCATTCGAAACCGGAAACCTTTTAACTGCTTCATGCATTCTTCTGCGAATGGGAGGTTTTCCGGCTGAGCAGCCTCTTTGCACCGGAGCATGGTGATGAAGAAGTTCATCAGATGCAAGTAGTAGATATTTCGTGTTTTCTTTTTCAATAGCGGCATTCTGGTTCGTGCAAACAACTCCAAATGATGTGTCATTGCATCTTTGAATCCGGGATAAGAAGTCGCTGTTGTTATGGAACTTTTTCGTTGTCGATAATAGTATGCTCCGGTTTGCATGGCTCCCTTATTGTTGAGATAAGGAATGTACCGGATGGCTTGACATTGTTCGAGCAACTGTGGTGTTGTATAAGTATCTTCAAAGCAGGCGCCTACGGGAAAACGCAAGTTGTCGTATAAACTTTTTCGACATATTTTGTTCCATGAATAAGCATGAAGGTATCCTTTGTTTTTTATCCATGTGGCAAATATATTCTCCTTTCCTCGAACGGTTTCCGTTACGGAAGGACTGTATATCTTTTTATCCGGTCTGTTGAAATAAACTACGACCGGCATTTCCACCAGGTCGAGGTCCGGCTCTTGCCGGATAGCTTGCATAGCGCGGCTGTAGAAGTTTGGTGCAATGAAGTCGTCCGCATCAACGAAAGCAATGTATTCTCCTGTTGCGATGTCTAATCCGGCATTGCGTGCAGAACTGAGTCCGCCATTGGATTTGTGTACGACCCAAACTCTTCGGTCGCTTGTGGCATACTCATCGCAAATGTTTCCACAATCATCGGGTGAACCATCATCGACCAAGATTAATTCAAAGTCTTTGAATTCTTGGCTGAGGATGCTTTCGATGCATTCGTGTAGATATTTTTCCACATTATAGACAGGGACAATAATACTCAGCTTCATTTGTCTTTTTTATTGTTCGATTCTTAAAAACTTTACAAAGGTAAGGATTTTCGTGAATAAAACCGTATCTTTGCCCAAGAATATTAATATTGATGAAAAAAATAAGGAGTTATTATTGGGAGTTAAAGGAGTTAGCGCTTTGCTAGGAGTTAAAGGAGTTAAAGCCAATAGTGTTGCTGTTCTTTATAAGGAGATAAAGGGAGATAGATGGAGATAAAGGGAGATAAAGGCCAATAGTTTTGCGG
>JAFUNW010000042.1 GCA_017472905.1 Bacteroidaceae bacterium | reverse complement strand
TGCACTTTGGCTTCTGCATCTTTCTCTGCGTCTTCTGCCAAACCGTCTTTCACGCCTTTCTTCAACGTATCAATCGTGTCACGGCGGGCATTGCGAATGCTGATTTTAGCCGTTTCAGCCTCTTTGCTACATTGCTTGGTCAAGAGTTTACGGCGCTCCTCTGTGAGGGGAGGTATGTTCAAACGGATAATCTCACCGTTGTTGTCCGGCATAATGCCTACTTCAGAATCGATGATTGCCTTTTCTATCACGCGAAACATAGATTTATCCCAAGGTTTGATGGCGATTGTACGCGCATCGGGAGTCGTAATGGCTGCAACATTGTTCAAAGGAACCATGCTTCCGTAAGAATCTACGCGGATACCGTCCAATATACGTACATTAGCCTTGCCCGCACGGATGTGTGCCAATGACTCATCAAGATACATGATGGCCATTTCCATTTTTTCTTCTGCCTCATTCAGGCAAACGTTTACGTCTATCATATCTATTCGTCTTATGTTATTAATTATGTACCAATGTTCCTATCTCTTCTCCTTCCATCACTTTTTTCAGATTTCCGACAACGTCCATGTTGAACACGTAAATGGGAAGATTGTTCTCCTTACACATGCAAGTAGCCGTCAAGTCCATCACACGCAAATTGCGGTTCAACACCTCATCGTAAGTAATGTCGGTAAACTTCGTGGCCGTTGGGTCTTTCTCCGGGTCTGCCGTATAGATGCCGTCTACGCGAGTACCTTTCAACATCACTTCTGCTTCGATTTCTATACCTCTCAGTGAAGAGCCTGTATCGGTTGTAAAGAAAGGATTACCGGTTCCGGCTGACATAATGACCACTTCGCCGTTTTCCATGCTTTCAATGGCTTTCCACTTGCTATAGAACTCTCCGATGGGTTCCATACGAACAGCTGTCAGCACACGTGCTTTCACTCCGATGGCTCCCAAAGCCGAACTTAGTCCCAAACTGTTGATTACGGTGGCAAGCATACCCATTTGGTCACCCTTTACGCGGTCGAAGCCTTTGGAAGCCCCACTCAATCCTCGGAAAATATTACCTCCACCGATAACTATACCGATTTGCACGCCCATGTCGTGAATTTCCTTGATCTGCTGTGCATATTCGCCCAACCGTTTTTCATCGATTCCGTATTTCTTTTCCCCCATCAGGCTCTCGCCACTCAACTTCAGGAGGATTCTTTTAAATTTCGCCATATCTCTTAATCTGTTAATATTCAATTATCCGTGCAAAGATAGTGTAAGCTGCGAGCTTTACCAAACAATGCATCCGTTTTTTACTGTCGGTTGCCGGCTTTCACCTTTTTTTGTTTTGCCCGACCGGTTATTTACTATGTTTACAATACATACTCCACTTCTTTGAAGCCGTAAGTCCGCAGAACACCTCCTTCATCTTCGAGTACCAAATGTCCATCCGGCTCTACGCGGCGAATACGTGCCAAAAACTCTTCACCATTGCTTCGGAAATGATGATACCCCACTCTCCGGAAAAGAGCTTTGTGATATCTGTCCACGAGTTCATGTACATCGTGGCTGTTTCCTTTTCGTATCATTTCGTAATATCGAAGAAAGCGCATCAATATATTCCGCATGACAGCCAGCGGTTCCAACGTATGGCCGGTAATCTGCCAAACGGAAACCGGATTGGGAGCATCGCTCGCAAAGTGTTCTTGATTCAGGTTTAGTCCAATCCCGATGATACAGGAATCCAGCTGTTTTCCCACCAAATCGGTTTCAATCAAAACTCCGCCCAGCTTCTTCTTGTTCCAATAGATGTCGTTTGGCCACTTGATGCGCGGATGAGGTGAACGCACATAGTCGTAGAGCGTCTCTTTTACACTAAGGGCTATAGCCTGCGAAAGAATAAACTGTTCGCGAACCTCAACAAAAGCAGGCCGCATCAGAATACTGAAAGTCAGGTTTTTCCCGGGCTCACTCTCCCAAGAGTTTCCCCGTTGTCCACGTCCGGCCGTCTGCGACTCTGCAACGGCTACCACAAACTCCTTTTTAATTTCCTCAGGCTGCAATCGCCGCAAATAGCTGTTGGTTGAATCCACCTCCTTGAGGGGAATGATTTGTACGTTATCAAGGCAGCTGCTGCCGTAGCCGTAACCATGTAACGGATGCTTTTCTTTTTTCATGAGCTGTCTTTGTTTAAGGGTTTATAATGGTTTTCTTTCACAATTGTTCATACGCTTCACGCATCTTGCGAGTAAATTTCTTTAAAACCTCCTCGTAAGAATGATCTATCAATCGGCGAATCAACGAGTCAGGTACATCGCCCTCCATTCTTACCTGATTCCAATACTTTTTATTGAAATGGAAAGCACCTTCGATGCCTTGATAGCGTTCACGTAGCTCCAATGCATACTCCGGTTCGCACTTCAAGTCGAGCCAAGTCGGATCGTCCACACTGATGCAGGCAAACATTTTCCCCATCACCTTAAACACTACGGTATCATCGCCAAAGGGGAAACACTCTTCCGCTGCTTTCTTACCGATGCAATAGTCTCTCACTTCCTCTATATTCATAGGCATTCTTGTTTTTGCTAATTCCAAACAGGCGGATAAAACGCCTCCTCGATGTGTTCGATGGTGAAAGGAGGAGTCTCTCCTATCAGGGTTATCAGGTCGAAACGTATCGGCATGTCAATGCCATACTTGCGTACGTAAGCATCGGCCGAAGCCACCATGCGGCGAATCTTCCAACCGGTTATGGACTCTTCCGGAGCAGCGAAAAGGCGGTTTCTTCGGGTCTTCACTTCTACGATAACGAGCAGATTCTCCTTACACGCTACGATGTCCAGCTCTTTATGCCCACATCGCCAATTGCGATGAAGAATACGATACCCCCGTTCCGCCAAAAAGTCTGCGGCAACCTGTTCTCCCTGCTGTCCCAAATTGTTGTGTTGAGCCATAAAGTTGCATCCAAACGTTTTTATTCGCAAAAATAGTAACTTTTTTCTTGTTTTTCGCGTCAATAGCACTATTTTTGCAGAGAAATATGAAAAAGTGTGCTAAAAAACAGACAAAATGCGGCTTATCTGAGCCAAAACGCGCCCAGCATCTGGTATGTTTGGTGAGCGAAGACGAGATGCGTATTGTCAATCAATACTTGCAGAAGTACCGAATAACCAATAAGAGCCGTTGGATGCGCGAAACTCTCTTGTCTTTTATTCATCGCAACATTGTGGACGAAGACTACCCTACCCTCTTCAACGAGAATGAGATGCGGCGCTGATTTTGCAAGAATTATTTTTCTCCTTTTATCCCTGCAACTTTTTTTTCATGGACGATATACACTATATGAAACTGGCTTTGCGAGAAGCCGAAGCCGCATTTGAAGCAGACGAAATTCCGGTGGGCGCCATCGTAGTCTGCAACGGACAGATTTTGGCCAAAGCCCACAACCTGACAGAACGACTCAACGATGTAACGGCCCATGCCGAAATGCAATGCATCACCGCTGCGGCCGATGCATTGGGCGGAAAGTATCTGACCGACTGCACCCTCTACGTTACGCTGGAGCCATGCATCATGTGTGCCGGCGCCATCGGTTGGGCACAAATAGGGCGAGTCGTTTTCGGAGCAAGCGATGAAAAACGAGGCTATCAACGCTTTGCCCCCCAAGCCCTTCATCCCAAGACCGAAGTGCTTTCCGGAGTTTTGGCCGAAGAAGCAACTGCCTTAATGAAGGATTTCTTCAAAAAGAAGCGGTAAGCCCTCACGGACTTACCCTTTAATCGTCACCATTGTAGCCCCGAATCCGTATTCGCGAAACGAAGCGTCTTGAAACGGATAGCTTTTATACTTTGTTTTCAGTTCCGTTTCAATGGCTCTGCGCAATACCCCTTCGCCCTTGCCATGAATGAATACGATTTTTTGTCCGGTCTTTCCCTTATACTCCTCCAACGTGCGGCGAAAAACCTGCAACTGATACTCCAACATCTCCCCGTTACTCATTCCCGAAGTATTGTCCAGCAAAGCTCCGATGTGTAAATCCACTTCCACGATCCGATTTCTCTCTTTGGGTTTTGCTTGGGGACGGTTTGGAGTACGGTCGACAGTTTTCTTCTGCAACAATGCCTCTTGCAACTCTTCCGCATGAACAAATACCTGTCGCGCCGGACGATCATCGACCACCACCTCGTAGAGCAAGGCCGGTTCCTCAAAGAATTCGGAGTCGCGGAATGTATGGAGCTTATAGAATTTTACTGTATCGATGCGCATCTCCACGCTTACGGCCGGTTTCAACAGAAAGTTTTTCTCCTCTTTATAGGCCAACAGCTGTACGGCCACGTGTTCCAGTTCATTCAAGTTCTCTTTACCAAACTCCTCAATAAAAAGTTTCGTATTGGGTTCGATGGTTCCACGCGAACGAAGACGCCAACTCTTTCCCTCTGCACAGAGGTAGAGGTAGTCCACGTAATAGTTGCTGTCATTAATTAAGTAGGTGTCAAACGCGGTGGTTGAAACGGCCTTGATGTTTTGCGGCACGAAAGCCAACTTTACGTTTAGGATATTTCCTTCTTTGGTTTCAGCCGGTTTGTAGTTACCCGGTTCCAATTCTTTTTCCTCTTCTTCCGGTTTGTAAGCAACGGTACGCCCCTGCTTTTCTTCTGCCGAACTTGATGCATTTTTGTTTCTGCCCAAGGTATTTACTTTGGCAATGTTGTAATCATCGGTATCTATCACCACACATTCGCGTATCGGCATCGGAATCTGAAAACCATCCTCGTCTTCAACCAACACAATCTCCTTTCCTTGAAACCCTGCAACAATACCGCCTCCCACTTCGCTGAGGAAACGCACTTTATCTCCTTTCTTCATATTCTTCCATTCTTTTTTTGAAATTTCAAGTTTTGCAAATATCCGCAAAACCTAACTTTTTTATCTGTTTCTTCTTCAAAAGTACAAAGTTGGCTCTATTCTGCGGGGAAGCAGGCTTGCAATTTAAGAATCTTTAAAGGTTTACCCATCTTACCGCCGCTCTTTTTACTTTTTCCAAGGAGGAATTTCACCTTAAAACGACAAACTTTTTTATCTCGTATTTCATTTCATTTGTCAAGAATCACAACTTTTCAAACCGAAGGATAGAATCCCAAATGGAGCGTTTTCACCCGTAAAACAGCACCTCTATCTCAAAAAAAGGGCTAAAACGGCACAAAAAAGCCCTTTTTGTTTCAACAGATAAACGAAAGTGACCGTTTTTTTTACTTTTCCCACATTTTCGGTTCTTCTGCTCCTTTTTTGAGGAGCAACGAGAAAAAAAACAACTATGCCTAGCCGAAACAACCTCGTTCGGACCATTTTCAAATCTGCCGTGCAGCAGAGGAGAATCTGCCGTGCAGCAGACGGAGTTTTGCTGCACGGGAAAAAGGAAAAAGCAAGCCGCAAAATCGGAACTCCGGTAGAAAGAAAATCCCTTTTCAGCCGAGAAAAAAGCAAAAAGCAAAGCACAACACCCTCTTTTTAAAGCCGCATTTCAGATTTTTGAAAAATCATTATAAGTTTTTCAGAACAGGAAAAGCAACAGAAAAGTCGTTTTTTTTTCAACACCGATTTTCCCGGACAAATGGGAATCGGGTGCTCGGTCGGCTTCATTTTCCGACAATTCAGATGCCATCCGAAAGAACTTGCCGGGCAGAGCAAAACTCACAAAACGAGGAGGAATTTTCTAAAAACAATTAAAATTAAGCTCACTTACCCCTCTCTGTCAGACAATATGAGTATCTTTGGACCATGAAACAAAAGATTGGCTTTTTTTTAATCTCCCTCTGCTTTTTATTCATCGCCGGTTTCAACACCTCCGATGCATCCCCCAAGAATCGGGCTAAGCTGACCGAAACCATTGTTTCGGTGGGAGAACATTCTCTTTTGACGGAGGTCTCAAGGCCGGACCTTCCCATAGAGAACGACATTCTACTTCGCCTTTCTAACCGTACGAACCCGTTTTCACGGCTGCAACATCCCTCGACCGGCAGAGGCAGTTACGCGCCATCGGCACACACGGTTCGCTTAACATCTCCGGTGCTTCACACACGAATTCCGGCCCATCAAACGCCTTATCGATTCGGACGCTTGGCACGCCACTACTACATTTGTACACTGAGAAACTTGTTGATTTAGGTCGTATATTCCCTCACGACTTTCGCAAACCGACCCTGCTTTGGGGGCCGGTAACATTTATTATATACCCACTCTGAAAAAGAATTTTACAATACATATTTATTAAAAAAGGAATGAATACACATTCAACTCAATATCAAGGACTCAACGAAGAAGAAGTCAAAAAAAGTCGGGAACAATACGGAGAGAACACACTGACTCCCCCCAAACGCGACCCAATATGGAAACTCTATCTGGAGAAGTTCAAAGACCCCGTTATCAAGGTGCTGCTCATTGCGGCCTGCTTCTCGCTCCTTATTTCCATCATCGAAAACGAATATGCCGAAACTGTTGGCATTATTTTTGCCATCTTCTTGGCTACAGGTATCGGCTTCTATTTTGAATACGATGCCGGAAAAAAATTCGACCTGCTCAGTGCAACAGGCGAAGAGACCGGCGCCAAAGTAATCCGCAACGGGAAAATACATTCCATTCCTCGCCGCGAAGTAGTGGTGGGCGACATCGTAGTCATCGAAAACGGCGAAGAAATTCCGGCCGATGGCGAACTGTTAGCTGCCACCTCCTTACAAATAAACGAATCGAGCCTGACCGGTGAACTGATGGTCGAGAAAACCATTCACCCCGAAGATTTCGATGCCGAAGCGACCTATCCTTCCAACCGCGTCATGCGCGGAACAACCGTAACGGACGGACACGGAATCATGCGAGTGCTTCAAGTGGGAGACAACACCGAAATCGGGAAAGTTGCCCGCCAAGCAACAGAAGAAAACCAAGAAGAAACACCGCTCAACATCCAGTTGACCCGACTGGCCAACCTGATCGGGAAAGTGGGATTCGCCATTGCCGGAATCACGTTTGTCGTATTTGTTACGCGCGACTTAATCGAATACCGGCAACTGCATTCATCCATCGAAGGATGGAAACAATGGATGGAAGTGGCGCAAATCGTCCTGAAATATTTCATGATGGCCGTCACGCTGATAGTCGTTTGCGTGCCGGAGGGACTGCCCATGAGCGTCACCTTAAGCCTCGCCTTGAACATGCGCCGCATGCTGGCCACCAACAACCTGGTACGCAAAATGCATGCGTGCGAAACAATGGGAGCCGTGACGGTTATCTGCACCGACAAAACGGGTACACTGACACAAAACCGAATGCAAGTCTACGAAACAGACTTCCCCGTTCTTGGCAAAGAGTGCGAAAAAGAAAATCAAGCGACCATCCAAACCATTTACGAGAACATGGCGGTCAACAGCACTGCCTTTCTAGAGAAAAACGAAAGAGACGGCACACTGAATCCGGTAGGAAACCCTACGGAATCGGCCCTCTTATTGTGGCTGAACAAGCAAGGAGTAAACTACGAAGAGCTCAGAAACAAGATACATACCGTCAGCCAACTTCCTTTCTCCACCGAACGAAAATTCATGGCGACTTTAGTCCGAAGAGAGGACGGGAAACAGATGTTGTACCTGAAAGGTGCACCGGAAATCCTGCTCAAACGATGCAACTCCTATCTGGCTGCCAACGGTACGAAATCTCCCATGAAAGAACACCTCAGCAAAGTGGAAGCCCAATTGCTCACCTATCAGAACATGGCCATGCGTACACTCGGATTTGCTGTGACAGAAATTGCTCCGGAACAAGCAATCTCGGAAAAGACCGATTGCGAAAAACTGGCGCGTGAGCTGCCATTGACATTCATGGGCGTAGTTGCGATCTCCGACCCCATACGTCCCGATGTGCCGGCCGCAGTCAGCAAATGCCAATCAGCCGGTATCAACATCAAAATCGTAACAGGAGATACGCCGGGTACAGCGACCGAGATAGCCCGACAAATCGGCTTATGGAAACCGGAAGACACCGAACGAAACCGAATTACCGGTACAGAGTTTGCCGAACTGACCGACAAGGAAGCCCTTGAACGGGTCATGGACCTGAAAATCATGTCGCGCGCACGCCCCACAGACAAACAACGTCTCGTGCAATTACTGCAACAAAAAGGAGCAGTCGTAGCCGTAACGGGCGATGGAACAAACGATGCTCCGGCACTGAACCATGCGCAAGTGGGACTCAGCATGGGAACAGGAACATCCGTTGCTAAAGAGGCAAGCGACATCACCCTGCTCGATGACTCGTTCAACAGCATCGGTACAGCCGTCATGTGGGGACGTTCGCTCTACAAAAACATACAGCGATTTATTGTTTTCCAACTGACCATCAATGTCATTGCCCTCGTAATCGTATTGCTGGGAGCCATCATGGGAACGGCCATTCCTCTCACCGTAACGCAAATGCTTTGGATCAATCTGATTATGGACACCTTTGCGGCAATGGCCTTGGCCTCCATTCCACCCAGCGAGAGCGTCATGTTCGAAAAGCCACGCAAAAACAGCGATTTCATTATCACGCCACCCATGTATCGCAACATCTTCGGCATGAGCCTGCTCTTCCTCGGCATTTTGGTTGGACTATATCTGTTCCTCGTTTCGAAACAGGCACTCGACATTCATGGACTGACGGTATTCTTCACGGTATTCGTCCTTTTGCAATTCTGGAACCTGTTCAACGCACGGGTACTCGGTACAAGCGATTCGGCTTTTAAGGGATTTACCTCTTCCTACACCCTGTGGATTGTAGCTGCCATCATTTTAGTCGGACAGATAATCATTGTACAATGGGGAGGAGACATTTTCCGCACCGCTCCGCTCGACTTAAGCACGTGGCTGAGCATCTTTGCCGGAACTTCCGGCATCCTTTGGGGAGGGGAAATCGTCCGACTGATTAAACGAACAAAAAAATCACACGCTGAATGAACGAAATA
>JAFUNW010000389.1 GCA_017472905.1 Bacteroidaceae bacterium | reverse complement strand
TTGATGGAATAACAACCCGAGGCTCTGAACAAAACGACATATTCTATAACAACCAAGGCAAAACAGATACACGCACGAACCATTCCGGAGGAATCCAAGGAGGAATCAGCAATGGACAAGACATCTATTTCCGTGTAGCATTCAAACCCGTAGCCACACTTCTGATGGAGCAAGAAACCGTTGATAACCAAGGAAACAATACAATTGTCAAAGCCAAAGGACGACACGACCCTTGTGTACTACCTCGGGCTGTCCCCATTGTAGAAGCTATGGCAGCCATGACATTGTTAGACCATTATCTTATAAACAAGATGACACATCTTTAACAAATAAGTTTAATGTGCATATAAATAAAAAACGTTAAATTCACATTTAACACTTGCCTAATATCAAAAAAAGTGTTTACTTTGCACTCGACAGACAGGAATTGTGAAATTCCAATAAGAATAGTTTAGTTAAGTCTAGTTTAGTTTTTGTGTTGGATTAGTGTTGGACCACTGGAGAGTGGGATTCCAACACTAATTTTTTGTGGATATATCACCAAAAACACGAACGAACAAGTATTAGATAAGCTAAAATTGGGTAATTTGCAAAATCTTTCATACTTTTGCAGACAAATAGAAAGCTTAAAAGCGTAAGCAGGTAATATAGAAGCCTCTAAAGACTGAATGAGTAGCTAACTAATGCTTGCTAATTATAACATATAATAAAGAAAGAAATGAATATCCTAGAATTAAACGAACAGGAGATTGTCAGACGCAACAGTCTGGCAGAAATGCGTGCAATGGGAATTGACCCTTATCCGGCAGCCGAATACGTAACCAATGCATTTTCCACAGACATAAAAAATGAATTTAAAGACGAAGATGCACCACGTCAGGTATCCATAGCCGGCCGTATAATGAGTCGCCGTGTAATGGGAAAAGCATCGTTCGTTGAATTACAAGACTCCAAAGGACGTATTCAAGTATATATCACTCGCGATGAAATCTGTCCGGAAGAGAATAAAGACATGTACAATGTCGTATTCAAACGTTTGTTGGATTTGGGAGATTTCATCGGTATAGAAGGTTTTGTTTTCCGTACTCAAACAGGTGAGATAAGTGTACACGCAAAAAAACTGACCGTATTAGCCAAAAGCCTAAAACCGCTCCCCATTGTCAAATACAAAGACGGAGTAGCATACGATAAATTCGATGATCCCGAATTACGCTACCGTCAACGCTATGTAGACCTCATTGTCAATGATGGAATCAAGGATACATTCTTAAAACGTTCGACCATCATCAAAACAATGCGTGCCGTAATGGACGAGGCCGGATATACAGAAGTAGAAACTCCTATATTACAATCCATAGCCGGAGGAGCCAGTGCACGTCCTTTCATTACCCACCACAATTCATTGGATATAGACCTGTATATGCGTATTGCAACTGAGCTATATCTGAAACGCTTAATCGTTGGAGGATTTGAAGGAGTTTATGAAATCGGTAAGAATTTCAGAAACGAAGGTATGGACAAGACCCATAATCCGGAGTTTACCTGCATGGAATTGTATGTACAGTACAAAGACTACAATTGGATGATGGGATTCATCGAGAAGATGTTGGAGCGTATCTGTATTGCCGTAAATGGCTGTACCGAAACGGTAATCGATGGAAAAACCATCAGCTTCAAAGCTCCTTACCGCCGCTTGCCGATTCTTGATGCAATCAAAGAGTTCACAGGCTATGACCTTAATGGAAAAAGCGAAGAGGAAATTCGCGAAATATGCAAAACTCTGAACATGGAAATCGATGAGACAATGGGTAAAGGCAAGCTTATTGACGAGATTTTCGGAGAATTTTGTGAAGGAAAATTCATTCAACCGACATTCATTACCGATTATCCCGTAGAGATGAGTCCACTCACCAAGATGCACCGCGAAAAGCCCGGACTAACCGAACGTTTTGAATTAATGGTAAACGGCAAAGAGCTTGCAAACGCATATAGTGAATTGAACGACCCAATAGATCAAGAAGAACGTTTCAAAGAGCAAATGCGATTAGCAGACAAAGGAGATGATGAAGCTATGATTATTGATCAGGATTTTCTCCGGGCCCTGCAATATGGCATGCCTCCAACATCCGGCGTAGGTATCGGTATTGACCGTTTGACAATGCTCATGACCGGAAATGCTTACATACAAGAAGTACTGTTCTTCCCTCAAATGCGTCCGGAAAAAGTCACCCCAAAAGATAAAGCCGAAAAATATCTGCAAATCGGAATCCCGGAAGAATGGATTGCGGTCATTCAAAAAGCCGGATATAACCTAGTAACAGATATGCAAGGTGTCAATCCACAAAAAATACATCAGGATATTTGTGGCGTCAACAAGAAATACAAGCTTGAATTGAAAAATCCGACAGTAGACGAAGTTGCTGCTTGGATAGAAAATATTAATTAATCACACAAATAGGCGAAT
>JAFUNW010000388.1 GCA_017472905.1 Bacteroidaceae bacterium | reverse complement strand
GAGTATGGACCACAGTCTCAGTAGAAAAGAAACTGACGAAGAAATGGAGCGTTAACGCAGAAGGCGAATACCGCACACGCGATGGAGTTAGTGCCACCGAACGTTGGTCGGGAGCCATCAGCACGGACTATAAACTCTTCAAATGGTTGAAAGCCGATATCGGATATACCTATATTCATAGCAGGCAGGCAAGCGAAACAACTAAAAAGGGAAACATCATCCCCGGACATTGGTTGCCACGACACCGCTTCAACGCTTCGCTGACCGGAAGCGTTGAATGGAATCGTTTCAAGTTCTCGCTCCGTGAACGCTGGCAATACACTTACCGCCCACAACAGTTTGTCGAAAAATACGACAAGGATAACGGACAACGAAAAGACGATGAGTTGGTGAAAGGAAAGGCCGAACACATGGTACGCTCGCGAATACAAGTCGAGTACGACATAGCCAAGTGCGACTTTACTCCATACGTTTCCTGCGAACTCTATCACAACTCCTACGGTATTGATAAAACACGATGGACAGCCGGAACGGAATATAAAATAAATAAAAAGAACAGTGTGGAAGCCTATTATCGCTATCAAGACAAAGCAGACGATGACGAATCGAACGGACACGTAATTGGCATAGGATACAAATTCAAATTCTAAAACGAAGATAATGAAAACAACTATTTTTGGAAAAGCCTTTTTAGGTATGGCAATCTGCTGTCTGGCTTGGGGATGTTCGGAAGACGAACCCTATATTGCATCCGACAACAATAACAACGAACAAAAACCGGGTGAAGAACAAAACCCCGGAGGTGAAGAGATTCCCGGAGAGGAAATTATGCCTACGGACGACTTGGTTCTCTTTGACATAGCTTTCAATACAGATCCTCTCACCGAAACCGAAAATATCCCTACGAACGAATTGCTGGAAGAATACAACGACTACCTCGAACACTCTGAGTTCGAACGAACCGTGACCATCACATTCTCAGGAGAAACGGCCGAAGTGATAAAGACAAGCAAGGATGTCAGATACACCATAGACGGAGCACACGTCACCGTGAACTCCACAGCCAAGAAAGTGGAGTACATCGTAAAAGGAGAAAGCAGCAACGGTTCGCTCAAAATATACAGCGAAAACAAATTCAAGCTGCAATTGGAAGGAGTGAACCTGACAAACCCCAAAGGAGCACCTATCAACATTCAGTGCAAGAAACGATGCTACTTCGTTTGCAACGATGAAAGTGTCAACACACTTACAGACGCTACCGTCTACAATGCAGCTCCAAATAACGAAGACGAAAAAGGATGCATCTTCAGCGAAGGAAAAATCATCTTCAGCGGAAGCGGAAAACTTCAAGTCAATGGACAGGGAAAACACGGTATCAGCAGCGATGATTACGTACGCTTCCGTGCAGGATGCAACATCAGTATTCTGACTACCGCCGGACATGGAGTGAAAACCAACGATGCCATTTATGTAAACGGAGGAGTATTGAATCTGGATGTAAAGGGAGATGGTAAAAAAGGACTCTCAACCGATGGAGAACTGAAGATTGAAGGCGGACGGACAACCATCATCACTTCCGGAGCAGCCATCTACGAAAGTGATGAACAAGATGTAAGCGGATGTGCAGCCATTAAATGCGACAGCATCTTCGTAATGAATGCCGGAATATTAAACCTGAAAAGCACCGGCAGCGGAGGAAAAGGTCTGAACGTAGACAAAAGCATCACAATCAATGGGGGAGAACTTAATGTTCTGACAACCGGAGGAAACTATGTGTACGGAGATAACCAAACAACTTCAACACGCGGAATCGGAAGCGGCGAGGAAATGATTGTCAACGGAGGAACAATCTGCTGTTACAGCATGGCAAACGATGCTATCGAAGCCGATGGCAAGCTGACCGTTAACAGCGGAACAATAATTGCATCAGGAGCACAAGCCCCTTACAAAGGCATTCATAGCAAACAGAGCTTCGCAATTACAGGTGGAACCGTAATCAGCACCGGCGGAGAAGCCACAAACGTTTCAGAAACCGAAACAACACAACCGTTCATCACTATAAATGCCGAACGAATCGCAGTGAACACTTGGCTTGCTTTGGAAAATCAAAACGGTGAAAACGTATGTTGTTATCAAATGCCACGTTCCTACCAAAACTTAAATTGGATGATTTCTACCTCCGAACTTAAAAGCGGAGAAACCTACCAAATTCTAACAGACGGAAATACAACCGGAGGAAACGAATGGCACGGATATGTTACCGGAGGAACTTATTCTAATGGAAACAGCCTGACAACGAGCATCGCTCGGCCATAAGACTAAAAATCCGGACAATAAAATAAAGGCGCAAATTGCGCCTTTATTTTTTTTGTCTTACTTGATTTCAATTTCTTCTTTCATATCAATCTCTTCGCCGTTCATGTCATAAAATTCATACTGCAATAAGGCTAATTTCTGGTTGGGAATAACCTTTATCCCAAACCCAAATTTCATCTGCCACTTTCTTTTCAAAGATATAAAACCTTGATTAACATAAGCCGCAACATAAGGATGGATATGTAACTTGAATTTCTTCACTTCTAGTTTGTTGACTAGATAA
This sequence comes from Bacteroidaceae bacterium, assembly GCA_017472905.1. GTDB lineage: Bacteria > Bacteroidota > Bacteroidia > Bacteroidales > Bacteroidaceae > Phocaeicola_A. The sequence goes on along the minus strand of JAFUNW010000388.1, from coordinate 9,330 downwards.
TCAATTTTGCTCTCTAAAGTATCAGTAAACAAGATGGATGGTTGAATACTACCCTTTCCAAAACATACAGGACAAACCTCGGCTGTATTAACCGACATCGCAGGACGAACACGCTGACGAGTTATCTGCATCAAACCGAATTTACTGAGAGGAAGAATATTATGTTTCGCTCTGTCCTGCTGCATGTTCTGACACATGCGCTCATAGAGCTTTTGACGGTTCTCAGCTAAATTCATGTCTATAAAATCCACCACAATAATTCCTCCCATATCACGCAAACGTAACTGACGAGCCAACTCATCAGCTGCACCTAAATTTACATCGAGCGCATTGGCCTCTTGGCCATTCTCTGATTTTGAACGATTACCACTATTCACATCCACAACGTGCAATGCTTCCGTATGCTCAATAATCAAATATGCTCCATGTTTATACGAAATTGTTTTTCCAAACGAAGATTTTATTTGTTTGGTGATCGCGAAATTATCAAAAATGGGAAGTTCTCCCTTGTATTGCTTCACAATATCAACTCGATCGGGAGCAATAAGAGTCACATAATCCTTCACTTCATTAAAAACAGTCTCATCATTGACGTATATATTCTCATATGAAGGATTAAATAGGTCACGCAACAGTCCAACCGTACGACTAGTTTCTTCATATACCAATTTAGGTAAACTTGTTGCTTTTTGTACTTTAGTAATGGTTTCTTCCCAGTGTTTCAGTAATACCATCAATTCTGCATGAAGCTCAGGCACATGTTTTCCTTCTGCCACTGTTCTTACAATGACCCCAAAATGCTTGGGTAAAATGCTTCGCATAAGTTGTTTTAAGCGAATACGTTCTTCACTTGACTTTATTTTTGAAGAAACTGAAACTTTCTCATTAAAAGGAATAAGTACCAAATAACGTCCGGCAAAAGATAACTCACAAGTAAGTCTGGGCCCTTTGGTTGAAATGGGTTCCTTTACAACTTGTACCATTACCTCTTGTCCTACTTGCAAGTTTGTTGCTACAGTTCCGTCCTTCTCCATATCAGGCATCACTGTGGCTTTCTCTATAGGATAGAGTTTCTTTTTATCGCTTAAAACTTGTTTTAGGTATTTCTGATAAGAGCGAAATTGAGGCCCTAGATCTAAATAATGAAGAAAAGCGTCTTTTCCGAAACCTACATCCACAAAGCAAGCATTTAATCCGGGCATTAATTTCTTAATTCGCCCGAAATATATGTTGCCGACCGAAAAAGAAGGTTCACGTCCTTCTTTCTGAAACTCCACCAACTTTTTATCCTCCATAAGAGCGATGGAAATTTCTTTTGGCTGTACATCTACTACTAATTCGCTTGTCATTAATTTTTTTTCTAATTAAATACCTCTTTTAACACAAAGAACAAACTTGAAAACAGTTTAGTGTTTTATAAGTTTGTTCTTTGATTAATTTTTGTGTCTTCAAACATTTGAGTCTTGTGATTACTTGCTCTTATGTCTGTTCTTTCTTAGTCTTTTTTTACGCTTGTGTGTAGACATCTTATGTCTTTTTTTCTTTTTACCGCTTGGCATAATCTAATTTTTTATGGGTTAATACTCTGTTTATAATCAGTTTTTTACTGAGATATTGAATGTTTTTGCAGGCTTAAACGAGGGAATATTATGCTCAGGAATGATAATTGTAGTATTCTGTGAGATATTACGCGCTGTCTTCTGCGCTCTTTTCTTAACTACAAAACTACCAAAACCACGCAAATACACATTTTCATTATTTGCCAACGAACTTTTTACGGTCTCCATGAAAGACTCTATTGTCCTCAGCACTGTATTCTTGTCAATACCTGTTGTTTTATTAATTTCGTTTACAATATCAGCTTTAGTCATTTCGCTTTAAATTATAGTTATACGATGTTCTTAATTTTTTGGACTGCAAATATATAGCTTTTATCGCTCTCAAAAAAATATATTCAGCAGATTTTTCAAAAAATAGGCCTAACTTTTTATTTATTGCCTTATTTTTGCAAAAAAATGACTCTAATGAAAGAAATAAGTAAGATATTATTGGATTGGTATAGTGCTAATAAACGTGAACTACCTTGGCGAGAAACAACTGATCCGTACAGAATTTGGATTTCAGAAATCATTTTACAACAAACAAGAATCGTACAAGGATATGAGTATTTCTTAAAATTTATAGAACGATTTCCGAATGTTCAAGAATTAGCAAAAGCAGACGAAGATGAAGTTTTGAAATATTGGCAAGGATTAGGCTATTACTCTCGGGCCAGGAATCTACATATTGCAGCTAAAAGCATAGCAAACAGAGAAACTTTCCCTGTTACATATGAAGAAGTTCGTTCTTTGAAAGGAGTGGGGGATTATACTGCAGCCGCAATCTGTTCCATTGCATACGGACTACCATATGCTGTTGTGGACGGAAATGTATATCGAGTTATATCTAGATTATTTGGAATTGATACTCCTATTGACTCAGGAAAAGGGAAAAAACTATTTGCAGAATTAGCACAATCAATAATGTGCAAGTATTCGCCAGGCATATATAATCAAGCTATCATGGACTTCGGTGCAATACAATGTACCCCACAAAAGCCTCTTTGTCATCAATGCCCTCTTGCTGAAAAATGTTATGCTTATCACTATAGTAAACAAAACACATTACCGGTTAAGCAACATCATACAAAAATTAAAAAAAGGTATTTCAACTATATTGATGTTCATGCAGGTATTTACACCTTTATAAATAAAAGAGAAAAAGACGATATATGGAAAAACCTCTATGAGCTACCTTTAATAGAAACAACAGAAGAGATTGATGAAGCCACATTTTATAGTCTTCCCGAATTTCAAGCTTTGATTAAAACTAATGAAAAACCTTTGCTAAGATGCGTATGCAAAGGTATAAAGCATATTTTATCACACCGTATAATATATGCAAATTTTTATGAGGTCATATTACCAGAAGATACGTCTTCTTTTTCAAGTTACCAACGTATAAAACGTATAGATTTGGATTCATATCCTGTATCACGACTAGTTAACCTCTATTTTGAAAAAAAGTAGATTGAAATTTTGGCTAGTATATGAATATTGTGTACTTTTGGACGCAAAATTCAAACTTGATACAAAAATGTCAGTAAACAAAGTTATATTAATTGGTAATGCAGGACGTGATCCAGAAGTTCGTTATTTAGATACAGGAGTAGCAGTTGCCTCACTCACATTAGCAACAAGTGAACGCGGATACACATTACAAAATGGGACACAGGTTCCAGAACGTACAGAATGGCACAACATCGTCTTGTGGCGAGGATTAGCAGAAGTTGCAGAGAAATATGTACACAAAGGAGATAAATTATATATCGAAGGTAAGTTACGTACACGCTCTTACGATGACCAAAACGGAGTCAAGCGTTATGTTACTGAAATATTTGCAGATAACATGGAAATGCTTTCTGCTCGTTCTACAGGAAATGCTGTACAAGGAACAAATAGTACACCTCCACAACAATCCGTACAAGTTCAGCAACAACAACCTCTGAGTACAGATACTGAAGACGATTTACCTTTTTAATATTAGAAGTTTATAAACCGCAACTTGATACAGTATTTATCTACTTTTTTAATATACTTGTTTCATGTTGCGGATATTTTTATCTTAAAAATTAAAACTAAAATCTCTTGGACCCCGATTCGTATTTAAGCCAATTGGCTAGTCTTTTTGACGAAATCACCGTTTATCCTCCTACATTGGGAGCAATTATCGCAATTGTATTGGCAGGACTTTTACTATTTGCTTCTGGTTTTGTTTCTGCATCAGAAATTGCATTTTTTTCATTATCACCAAACGATTTGAACGAAATAAATCAAAGTAACAAAGATTGTGATAAAAAGATTCTCCAACTATTAAATGATTCTGAACGTTTATTGGCGACCATCCTTATTTCCAATAATTTTGTGAACGTCACCATTATCATGCTTTGCAATTATTTTTTTGGAACTGTCATTGATTTTGGTGTTGCTCAGATTATTGAATTTTTGGTTCTGACGGTTCTATTGACTTTCTTGTTGCTCTTATTTGGAGAGATAATGCCTAAAATATACTCTTCGCAACACACTTTATCATTTAGTCGCAAAGCTGCTCCCATTTTAATCATACTTCGAAAAATATTCTATCCAATCTCCGGATTGTTAATCCACTCCGCTATTGTTGTCAACAAAGTTGTAACAAAAGAAAACAGAAATATTTCAGTAGACGAACTTTCGCAAGCTCTTGAACTCACCGATGGAAAAGACATTCAAGAAGAGCGTAATATGCTTAAAGGTATCATTCGTTTTGGAGACGAGACAGTCAAAGACGTTATGACCTCGCGTCTTGATATAGTTGATTTGGAAATTCGAACTCCATATAAGAAGGTATTGGAATGTATTGTCGAAAATGGTTATTCACGCATTCCGGTATACGAAGGCTCCGAAGATAATATCAAAGGTATCCTCTATATCAAAGATTTGCTTCCACATCTAACTAAAGGCGATTCTTTTCATTGGCAATCACTTATCCGCCAAGCATATTTTGTACCTGAAACAAAAATGATTGATGATTTGCTACACGATTTTCAGAAAAGCAAAGTACACATCGCTGTCGTAGTTGATGAATTTGGTGGCACATCCGGCATCGTTACACTCGAAGACATCATTGAGGAAATTGTTGGAGAAATTAATGACGAATACGATGAAGAAGAACATCCTTTCGTAAAATTAAGTGAGAAAGTATATGTGTTTGAAGCTAAGACCCTGTTAGCAGATTTCTATAGAATATTAAAAATTGAAGCTGAAGAGTTCGACACAATTGTAGGCGAAGCTGATACATTGGCCGGATTACTGCTTGAAATCAAAAGTGAGTTTCCCATGTTACATGAAGTACTTTCGTATAAGAACTACACATTTGAAGTTATGGAAATGGATGATCGGCGAATCAGAAAAGTCAAAGTTACAATCGCCCCCGAATTAGAAGAAAAAGAGGAATAATTCTAACGTTTTCGAATCGGAAAGGATAACAAAACATGCCTTTATTTCAACAATTCAAACCCACAATTCATTCGGTTGTTGCTGTTTGGCAAATTTCAGAAGACGAAACAACACTTGTGCAACCATTGGAGCAAAAAGATGCACTCTTGGCCGAATCATACAAACGTTTTTCTTCATCAACGCGCAGAGTGGAATGGCTTGCCGTTCGTAGATTATTATATGAATTGAGCAACAACAAATTGAATATATCCTATCTTCCTTCCGGGAAACCGCAGCTAAACGATAAAACCTACCGAATCAGCATATCCCATACACGCGGATATGCTGCTATATTCTTACATCATGGAGAAGAAGAAATCGGACTGGATATTGAGCAGATTTCCAATAAAGTAGAGCGCGTCCGTCACCGTTTTCTATCAGAAAAAGAACTTATGTTTGCGGAAGAAAATCTCAAAGAGCGACAAACAAAACTATTGCTCATGTGGTCCGCCAAAGAAACCCTGTACAAAATAATGGATATAGAGGGAGTAGATTTTTCTGAGCACCTACATATACATGCTTTTAGGCTTTCAGAACAGGGAAGATTTCATGCCGAAAGTTCTTATGTCGGAAAGGAAATGAATTACTCTGTTTACTATCAATTACATCCCGATTTTGTTATGACATATGCCATATCAGGAAAAGAAGTTACCCAACAAGAAATTGATTTACCAACTTTATAAACAGTTTCTCGAATTTGAAAAGCTATAGAAGATACTTCTCTTTCGTGATTTCACCGGCCAAGCAATTGTTCATGCGATAGCGCACCTTGTCCGGCGGAAGTCCGTGTCCTAAAAGAAACATCAGTTTGGTGATAGCTGATTCTACCGTTCCGTCATATCCGCTAATTACTCCGGCTTCTGCCAAGTGTATTCCCGTACCATATCGTCTCATTTCCACAGCTCCCGACATGCATTGACTGATATTCACGACAACAAGTCCGCGTTCTGTAGCCTCTTTCAGCATACGTACCAGCCACTCTTTTTGCGGAGCGTTTCCCGAACCGTATGTACGCATCACAACAGCTTTCAAATCCGGGATTCTTAATACATTAGCGATGGTCTTTTCCTGAATTCCGGGAAAAAGGGAGAGAACTATCACGTTCGTGTCGAATAAATAATGCGGCTTCAATACTCGTGAAGAGTCCGGCTTACGAATATGATCGAGGTCGTAATTAATGTGTATGCCGGCATGTGCCAAAACGGGGTAGTTAAACGAATTGAATGCGTTGAAGTTTTCGGCATTTGTTTTCGTTGTCCGATTACCACGCAGCAGATTATGTTGAAAAAATATAGCCACTTCCGGCACCATCGGAGTGCCATCCGTTCGTTTTGCTGAAGCAATTTCAATGGCTGTAATCAGATTTTCTTTTCCGTCTGTCCGCAACACACCAATAGGAAGTTGGCTTCCGGTAAAGATAACCGGTTTATTCAGATTTTCAAGCATAAAACTCAAAGCCGAAGCCGTGTATGCCATCGTATCCGTTCCATGCAACACCACAAATCCATCGTATTTTTCGTAATTGTCGCTGATTATCTTAACCAGTTTTGCCCATAATTTCGGTTCCATATCGGAAGAGTCGATAGGAGGGGTAAACTGATATGTTTCAATCCGGCTATTAAATCGCTTCAATTCCGGAACATGCTTTTGTAGGTGATCGAAATTAAAACTCTCCAAAGCTCCGGTATCCGGATTCTGTATCATTCCGATGGTTCCACCGGTATAAATCAATAAAACTGACGCGTCTTTCTCCTGACACATGTTGCTTTCTCCTTTTTTACTATTCAATTCGAAGCGCAAAGATAGTAATTTTTCATTTTTCGATATACAAATTGTCGGGAAATATGCATCACCGGCTCGTAATAGAGCCGAATTTTGTGTTAAAATGACAGCAAGCAAAAGCGACAGCCTTGTTCTAGAGGAAAAGCAGTACAAGAAATTTTGCATGCCTGTTTCTTCGGATAGAACAAAGCTATCGCTGCAAACAATATCGGTTATCCGTAGGATTATTTCAAGTGATTGAGGTACGTTTCTATATCCTTGTCGCCTCGTCCGGAAACAGTCAACACTACCACATCGGTCGGCTTGAACGACATCTTGGGTAAAGCTCCCAATATGTGGGCCGACTCCAACGCCGGAATGATACCCTCTAATCGCGTCAGTTCGTAAGCAGCCTCCAACGCTTCGTCATCATTCACGGCCAAGACCGTTGCCCGCTTTTCTTTCGCCAGATTTGCGTGCATCGGACCGATACCCGGATAGTCTAGTCCTGCAGAAATGCTGTAAGGCTCTACGATTTCTCCTTCCGGAGTCTGCAGAATCAGCGTACGTGAACCGTGTAACACACCGGGCGTTCCGCGATGAATACTTGCCGCCGTTTTTCCGGAATCGATGCCCAATCCACCGGCTTCAGCCAACACAATGTTCACCCGTTCGTCTTCGAGATAATGATATACCGTACCTGCCGCATTGCTTCCGCCACCGATGCAGGCCATCAGGTAGTCGGGGTAGTCGCGTCCTTCCTTCTCCATCAACTGTTCTTTGATTTCCTCACTGATAATCGACTGCAGGCGGGCCACCATATCCGGATAGGGGTGAGGACCTACCGCACTGCCAATGATGTAGAATGTCTCTGTGGGATGCGAACACCAGTCGTTAATGGCTGCTTCCACTGCTTCGGTCAGCGTCATGCTGCCATCTGTTACCGGAACGATGGTTGCTCCCAACATTCTCATCTTCTCCACATTCACGTGTTGACGTTCCACATCGATTTGCCCCATATACACCGTACACTCCATGTCCATCAAAGCACAAACTGTGGCCGTTGCAACTCCATGTTGTCCGGCACCGGTTTCGGCAATGATGCGTTTCTTTCCCATTTTGCGGGCTAGGAGGATTTGTCCCACCGTATTGTTTATTTTATGTGCTCCCGTATGATTCAGGTCTTCACGTTTCAGATAGAGTTTGCATCCATACTTTTGGCTCATGCGGCGAGCCAGATAAAGCGGGGATGGGCGACCTACGTAATCGCGCAGCAACTCCATATATTCTTTCTTGAACTCTTCACTTTCCAATACTGAGAGATAAACGTTTTTCAATTCTTCCACACATTTGCCCAATACTTCCGGCACGTGTGCACCACCAAACTCACCATAATATCCGTTGGAATCTGCTTGAAATTTCTTTTCCATAATTTTTTCTATTGTTTTGTTTTTAATTTCTATTCGTTTTGTTTATAGAAAGGGAAAGAGCCTGTCGTAAGTTACGGCAGGCTCCCTTTTATTTTATAGCTTTAAATTCTGTTTTTTTTGCTTTTTATACATACGGAGTCACTTCCCTTACGACTGTTGCGATTGTAAGCGATGCCACCACCAATATGTATTCTTTAGCATGTTCATCTTATATTATTTCTTTTTGTTCTGTTTTTATTCGTTTTCGATTGCAAATTTACAGCTAATATTTAAACACACAAACATTTTGCTCTCTTTTTTGTTCGATAAAGGCGTTTTTTTTCTTTTTTTATTGCCAAACCCATTTTTGCAACTTGTACAACACACGATTGCGTTTGTTCTGAATCATAATATACGTTAATTTTTTGTTCTAAAACTTGCTCATGAATAAAAAAGGATTCATATTTGCAGTGTACTACTAAACTAGTACACATAAGCAACTTGAAAAATAACGTTTAAAGATTAAGAAAATGATGTTAGAAGTCAAAAACCTCACTTTCGGTTACAATCGCCGACAAAATGTGTTCGAGAATTTTTCTCTTTCGCTAAGCGAAGGAAAAGTTTATGGTCTGTTGGGAAAGAACGGAACGGGCAAATCCACTCTTCTCTATCTGATGACCGGTCTTTTGCGTCCATCGAAAGGAGGATGTTACTACCAAGAAATAGACGTGAAGCTCCGCAAACCGCAAACTTTGCGCGAGATGTTCATTGTTCCCGAAGAGTTCAGCCTACCCAAGGTCAGCATGAAACAATACGCCGAACTCTATCGTCCGTTTTACCCGCGTTTCAGCGATGAATTACTGCGCTCCTGCCTCGACAAGTTCGACATGAACGCGGATATCTACCTCGGTGAACTCTCTATGGGGCAGAAAAAGAAGGCATACATGTGTTTCGCATTGGCTACCAACACACCGCTACTCGTCATGGACGAGCCGAGCAACGGACTCGACATCCCATCAAAAAGCCAATTCCGGCGTGCCATTGCTACAGGCATGACCGATGAGAAGGCCATCGTCATCTCTACCCAT
>JAFUNW010000387.1 GCA_017472905.1 Bacteroidaceae bacterium | reverse complement strand
TTGCGGTTGGTCGGAACCAAAACGAATAAAGAGGTAGCAGATAATCTATTTACGAAAGTTGATTTAGACTATTTTATCCAATCAAGTATTGAGGGACATTCCAACGAAGAAGAAATAGAAACAGAAGTAAAAATCTTTCAGAATGCATTGGACTTTTCTAGTATAAAAATCCGGGATTGTATAGTCCCTCGTACCGAAATTGTTGCGGTAGAAATGGATGCATCGTTGGATGAATTGAAATCTCGTTTTATAGAATCCGGAATATCCAAGGTGGTAGTATACAAAGAAAATATTGATAATATTATAGGCTATATTCATTCCTCGGAAATGTTTCGGAACATTACGGCAGATAATTGGGGTAAACATATTAGCCAAATACTGATTGTTCCGGAAACGATGTCTGCTCATAAATTGATGACGTTGTTCATGCAGCAGAAAAAAACGTTGGCAGCAGTGGTTGATGAGTTCGGAGGTACATCCGGAATTGTCTCGTTGGAGGATTTGGTAGAGGAAATATTGGGAGAGATAGAAGATGAGCATGATACGAGCCACTATGTATGTAAGCAATTGAACGAAAATGAATATGTATTATCAGCACGGTTAGAGATTGAGAAAATCAATACAATGTTTAATCTCAGTCTTCCGGAATCTGATGATTACATTACGCTTGGAGGATTGATATTAAGTCAATATCAGAGTTTCCCCAAGTTGCATGAAACTGTTTTTTTTGACAATTTACAGTTCAAAATAATAAAGGTTTCAGCCACAAAAATAGACCTTGTGAGGCTTAAAGTGCTTGAATAGTGCATTTTTCTAGTAAAAAAATAGGTTATAAAGATGCTTTTTTGTATCTTCGTGCGCTAATTTCGTACAGAAGGAATATAAAGAATAGTAATAACAAATAAATATTAAATTAAATGGCAACATTACAGAAGATTAGAAGTAAAGGCCCCTTGTTGGTCATTATTATCGGTCTTGCACTCTTTGCATTCATTGCAGGAGATGCATGGAAGGCTTTGCAACCTCATACCGGTAAACAAGATGTAGGAGAGATTAATGGTGAGAGTATTTCTGCACAAGATTATCAGAAGCTGTTGGATGAATATACCGAAGTGTATAAATTTACGAGAGGTGTAAATTCTGTATCAGATGAAGAATTGACGCAGATAAAGGACGAGGTTTGGAATACTTTGGTTTCAACTAAATTATTGGAAGAAGAGGCAGAGAAGCTTGGCTTGCAGGTAACCGATGCTGAAATGAAGGCAATTATCGAAGAGGGCAAAAATCCCATGTTACAACAGACTCCTTTTGTAAATCCTCAGACAAATGCGTTTGATGTAGACCTTTTAAAGAAATTTTTGAATGAGATTTCCAACATGGATATAAGTCAAATGCCGCAAGAATATGTAGAATATTATGCTTCATTGAACAATTATTGGACATTTGTAGAAAAAATGATTCGTCAGAATGTATTGATGGAAAAATACCGCAATATGTTGTTCTATTCTTTGATGTCTAACCCCGTTGCAGCACAGAATAGCTACGATGCGCGTTCTACAGAAATGGATCTTTTGTTAGCAGCAATACCTTATACCGCTATTCCTGATTCTGTTATTACAGTCAGTGACAGTGAGTTGAAAGAACTCTATAAAGAAAAGAAAGAACAATATAAGCGTTATGTAGAGAGTCGTGACATTAAATATGTAGATGTTTTAGTGACTCCCAGTCAAGCTGACCGCAAACAATTGGAAGAAGAAGTAGCGGAATATGCGGCCAATTTGGCTTCTATCGACAGTGAATTGGCGGCATTTGTTCGTAGCACAGGTTCTACGGTTGCTTTCTCAGAAGTGCCTCTTCGTGGAAAGGCTTATCCGACTGACGTAACAACTCGTTTGGATACGGCTGTTATAGGTAAAGTTTATGGCCCCTATTACAACCGTGCAGACGATTCTTACAACACATTCAAAGTGCTTTCTAAGGTAAATGAACCGGATTCTGTTCAATATCGTTTAATTCAAGTGGCTAACGAAGATGTGAACAAGACCAAAGCTTTGGCTGATAGTATTTTCCAAGCGTTGAAAGGCGGAGCTAATTTTGAAGAGTTGGCAAAGAAATATGGTCAGAACGGTCAGTCTACTTGGATTTTCGGAACTCAATATGAAACAACTCCAATGGAAGCCGAAAATGCTAAGTATATCAATACTTTAAATAATGCGGCTATAAACGAATTTGTTAATCTTGATTTGGGTCAGGTAAATCTGATTATTCAAGTATTGGCACGTAAAGGAATGACTGATAAATACAATGTAGCCGTTGTAAAACGTCCGGTAGACTTTAGTAAAGAGACATACAATAAAGCTTATAACGATTTTAGTCAATTTGTAGCAACCAATAATACGCTTGAAAAGTTGGAAGCCAATGCCGAGGAAAGTGGTTATCGTCTGTTAGAACGTAAGAATTTCCAAAGCGATGAACACAATGTTAGCAATATCCGCAATACACGCGATGCGCTTAAATGGGTGTTCGAAGCTGAGAAAGGTGAAGTTTCTCCGTTGTATGAATGTGGTGATAACAACCACATGCTGGTCGTAGCTTTGAGTGATATTAATGAAGAGGGATATACTCCTTTTGAAAAAGTGAAAGACGTTTTGAAAGCAGAAGTTATAAAAAATAAGAAAGCGGAAAAATTGATGGGTGATTTGAAAAATGCAGGGACGATAGCAGATGCAAAAGCTATTGCTAATGTAGTTACAGATACCCTTAAACATGTTACGTTTAATGCTCCGGCTTATGTTTCTATGACTCGTGGAAGCGAACCTGTATTAGGTGCTCATGCAGCAAAAGCAGAATTGAATAAATTGACAACTCCGATTAAAGGTAACAATGGAGTATATGTAATGCAAGTGTATAACAAGGCAAAAGTAGGGAATGAATTTAATGCAGAGGTGGAAACAAATACATTAAATTCTCTGTCTATGCGTGCCGCTAGTCGTTTTATGAATGATCTTTATATGAAATCAGATATAAAGGATACAAGTTATCTCTTTTTCTGATAAGATTTTTTGATAAGTATAAAGGAGGGGATTTCTGTAAAGAGTTCCCCTCTTTTTTAATTTATTAATTCAACTTTCAGTCTTATTTATAATTCGGGTTGACTAAGTTTATAAAATCATGAATATATAGAGATATAAAAATGAATAATTTTATTAATGAGAAACTCAATCAGTTAAATAAAAAGACCCAGAACATTATTGATATATATTATGTATATGCCAATCACGACATTATCTGTGCAGAAGTGTTCAACATCGAGGTGATAGTGGCAAATGGCACACCCAAATTTAAAAGACAGTGGGAGTATTTCAATAAGGATATCAGCAGATACAATAAAAAGGCATCATATCGGCTACACTGTTAAATGGGTGCTGGAAGAGGATTTCTGCTCAACTGTTTGCCATCTGAAAACGCATTACCCACACGTTCACCAATGACGTGGTAGGAATGACGAACGGGCTCGTAGGTGATAAGTTGCATCTTATTTACATCAGGTTTACCTTCGGCATCAAGGAAAGCTTCATCTACGAGAATGTTGATAATTTCGGCTATGAGGTTGTATCCATTGGTCGTTTCATCTATCTTACGTACGATACGACATTCCAATGTCATTGGGAAGTTGGTGAAAACTGGTGCATTCACATTCTCAGCCTTGATAGCAGTCCATTTTGTTTTCTGTATTTTCTGAGGATCATTTTTAGCACTTACAATACCTACGAAATCTGATTCCACCATCGTCTCCTTGGTTGCAAAGGCAACGGTAAACTCATTACATCGTGCAAGGTTCTCTGTTGTGGCGTGCGAACCCATGCAAATCATGATTTCCTTGCTATCCCATTGTCCTCCCCATGCTGCGTTCATGGCATTAGGCGTTCCATCACTGTTATATGTACCGATAATCAGTACGGGTTGTGGGAGTACCCACGGTTTCTGTCCAAAGCTTTTCATAGGAATATTTTTTTTATTACTTGTTGTTGATTATTTCTTCTGTCATCTGTTTTCCTGCCTCATATGCCTTTTGCAAGTCTTCCTCCCAATGAGCATCACGCCAAGCGTGTTTTGCTTCTTCAGAGAATCCACCTAATTCGTAATTATTGTATTTTGCAACTTGACAAGTATTGTAGGCAACTATGCGTTGTGGTTCTCCAAGGGCAGTTGTGATACACCACTCCATTGAACCAAAGCCGTTACTGTTGTTACGGTCCGGCATGCCGTTCATCGTTTCTACAAGCAACACGGGCATACGCTTCGGTGCGGT
>JAFUNW010000386.1 GCA_017472905.1 Bacteroidaceae bacterium | reverse complement strand
TTGGTGCGACCCGAAGACCGGACAGAGTGCACATGCTTGGGGACGTGCGATGGGGTGGTTTGCGATGGGTTTGGTCGAAACGTTGGAGCAAATTCCGGAAGGCGTGGAGAATCGCGATTCTCTCCTCTATATATTAAATAAGGTGGCGCAGCAGATTCAACGTTACCAGGATGAGCGTACCGGATTGTGGTATCAGGTGCTTGATCGTAGCGGTGATGAGGGAAATTATCTGGAGTCATCTGTTTCTTCCATGTTTGTATATTCGTTGTATAAGGCGGTTCGTTTGGGTCTTCTGCCTAAGAGCTATCTGACGGTGGCCGAAGCCGGTTATCAAGGCATTATAGATAATTTTATTGAGGTAGATGCCAACGGTGTTGTGTCTCTGACCCGTGCATGTGCTGTTGCCGGTTTGGGAGGAAAGAACTATCGCATGGGCGATTACACCTATTATATAAATGAAACCATCCGTTCAAACGACCCCAAAGCTGTCGGTCCGTTTATTAACGCTTGCATGGAGCGTGAAATGATTTATGCACCGACCGGACACCTTCGCGCAGGCAATGATACGATTCGCGTATTGATGATTGGCGATTCCACAATGGCAAATAAGGATACCTCCAAGGGAAGTCCCGAGCGTGGTTGGGGAATGGTGTTGGGCCATTTCTTCAAAGATGGCGTTGAGGTGGACAATCATGCCAAGAACGGACGCAGTTCCAAGAGTTTTATCAACGAAGGGCTGTGGGCAAAAGTGTTGGAGCGTATTCGTCCGGGCGATTATGTACTGATTCAGTTCGGTCACAACGATGAGAAAGCCAATAAAGAGAAGGTCTATACCATTCCCGGAGGGACCTTTGATGAGAACCTGACTCGCTATGTCAACGAAACCCGTGAGCGGGGAGGTATACCCGTCTTGCTTAATTCGATTGTACGCCGCAAGTTTGAGGGTGAGCGCCTCACCGATACTCATGGGGAGTACTTGAATTCTCCGCGCAACGTGGCTAAAGCGTTGAACGTGCCTTTCATTGAAGCCAACGAACTGACTCATCAGTTGGTGGAGTCTATGGGACCGGTAGATTCGAAGAAGCTCTTCATGTGTGGAACCGATTGGAAAGCCGGTAAAACAGACGACACCCACTTGAATGTTTATGGCGCACATAAGATTGCGTGGACCTTGCTGAGCGAAATCAAGCGTGCAGTTCCTCGTTTGGGCCAGTTTGTTGAGTACAAGGAGTATCCGGTGAAGTAATACGAGTCGGAAAACCGATAGGATACAGTTTAGGCGCAGATTTCTTCGGAGATCTGCGCCTAATTTGTGTTTATTCGGCAGGGTTGCTTCTATCGTTCAACCTTTATCCGTACACCGGCCTGTCGGCAGTCGGCTCCCATTGGAGGATTCTCCTTGTAAAGTTCCAGTTGCAGGGCATTGATGGTCCGGAATTCATGGAAGAGACGTTGGGCGATGCGTCCGGCTGCGTGTTCCAATAGTTTGGACGAGATTTCCATCTCCTCTTTGACGATTTGGTGTACGGAAGCATAGTTGATGGTTCCGTTCAAATCATCCTGTTCCAATGCACGGATGAAATCCGTTTCTATCTCCAGACTTACGGTGAAGTATGCTCCTACAGTTTGCTCTTGTGGGTCCACTCCGTGTCGGGCATAGAAGCGCATGTTCGGAAGCAATATGGTTGTTTGGGTCACTCTCATGGCTTTCAGAATCTTTCGTTTCGTCCCGATTGGTCAATCAAGTCAGCTATTCGTTTGTTTAAATCGTCTGCCGCGAGTAGCTCTTCCAGATGGATGTGCATGCGGTATCTCCAATAGTTCTTTGGATTGGCCGGAACATTGATGCGTTCC
Organism: Bacteroidaceae bacterium; assembly: GCA_017472905.1. Lineage (GTDB taxonomy): Bacteria > Bacteroidota > Bacteroidia > Bacteroidales > Bacteroidaceae > Phocaeicola_A. The sequence goes on along the minus strand of JAFUNW010000386.1, from coordinate 1,704 downwards.
GCTTCCGTGTCGGGGTATCTTCGTGTTTCGTCCATCGAAAGCCAGTCTTGCCAGGGCAAAATGGTGAGCATCGAGGGGCAATTCAGGTGTGCACGGATGATTTCTTCGCAAATTGTTCCGTCTGCTTCGTAAGGAGCGGGTGCGGAATGGTGCAATACCTGTGTATAATATCTTTCTGTCTGCTCCGGATTTTCTTTCCACCATCCGCGTAAAGTCGACATGTCGTGTGTGGAGGGTGTGCAGACCGAGCGGTAGGGATTTTGCGTCAGTTCTCCGAATTCGGTGAATCCTTTCGGCATGCGTTGAATTTCCAGACTCAGGATTTGCAGGTTGTTCATGACGGTAGGCACGCAGGCCGGAATCATTCCCAAGTCTTCGCCACAGACCAGCATGCGGGTAGCCTGTAAGAGCGTGGGCAGTTTCTGCATGGCTTGCTCTTGCCAGAAGATGTTGTGTCGGTGGTGATAGAAATCGTTGTATAAGTTGTCAAATGCAGCTCGTTCGCCTTGCGTCAATCCTCGTTGGTAGAGGCGATCTTTGTAGGCGCAGATGCGTGGATGGAACTTGCTGTTTTCGCGATGGTCACGTACGAAGAGTACGTTGCTTATGAGTGCATACAATCCGTCTCGGATGCGGAGAGCATCCGCCTCCTCCTGTCCGGCAAAGTGAGCTTCTACTTTGCGTTGGGTGTCGAACTCCGGTCGCAGGCAATAGCTCTTTTCGGAGGTTCCGGCGGTCAGATAGCGTTGTTTCACCTTCTCGGTTTGTTCTCCGAACAGTTCCTGTAGAAAATCCTCGTGGATGTAGGGCGATAAGAATCGTTCTTCGTTGAATGGCAGTCCGAAACGTTGCTCTATCTCTTCGCGTGTCAGCGGTAGGGCCGGCGAGAACTGTCCCAACAGTCCGTGTACCGAATGGGTCGGTATCTCCCAGATGCGGAAGAATCCGAGAATGTGGTCTATGCGGTACGCATCGAAATATTGCGCCATCTTAGCGAACCGTTTTCGCCACCATTGGTATCCATCGGCTGCCATCGTGTGCCAGTTGTAGGTCGGGAACGACCAGTTCTGTCCGTTTTCTGCAAAATCATCGGGGGGTGCACCGGCCTGTCCGTTCATGTTGAAGTAGTGTGGCTCGGTCCAGGCTTCTACGCTGTCGCGGCTGATACCGATGGGTATGTCTCCTTTCAAAGCCACTCCCTGTTGGCGTGCGTAGCGAGTCGCTTCGCTCAATTGGCGATGCAGTTCATATTGTAAATAGAGGTATAGCGAAGTTTCGTTGTAATGCTCGTGGTCGGGCGAGCAGAGTCTTGCTGCATCTTCCGCCTGATAAACGGCCATTTCAGGCCAATCCGGGAAATGGGCCGTACAATATTTGTCGCGAAGGTAGGAGAAGGCAGCATACGGAATCAGCCATTCGCGGTTTTCGGTATAAAACTCTTTGAAAGCCGGACTGTTCAATACTTTTTTTCCTTCTTGGGCAAAGATTTCGCGGAAGAATTCCCATTTTGTCTCCATCGTTTGGACGTAATCCATTGCCGGCATAGCATTCAGTTCCTCCCGTTTCTTCTCGTAGTATTCCCTCCGTTTCTTGCTTCGCAGGGTTCCCATCTCTCCGGGGTTGAGGTAGAGCGGGTGCAGGGCGTAAATGGAGATGCTGTTGTAGGGGTACGAGTCGGTGAATCCGTGCGATTGCGTAGTGTCG
>JAFUNW010000385.1 GCA_017472905.1 Bacteroidaceae bacterium | reverse complement strand
TATATATAATAGGTGTAGTCGGAGCTTTCTTCTTTTCTGCGTGTAGTCAGATTGATGCTGATGAACGTTTGATTGATATGGAGGGAGTAACGGCTCAACGCAAGGTCTTGTTGGAAGATTATACCGGCCAGTTTTGTATGAATTGTCCCAAGGTACATGGCTTTATGGAAACATTGCATCAGGAATATGGAGACAATGTCGTAATGGTAAGTGTACATGCTTTGAATAATGGTAAAACCGGTGGCGTTTTGGTTGAAGATGGTGGACTGATGTTGTCTTTAGTCGATGCTTATACCGATAAATTTAAAGTTGAAGCTTTGCCTGCCGGTATCTTTAATCATGCAGGGACAGCTAATTCGGACACTTTATCGTGGCGTAAAGCGATTAATGATGCAATTGAACAACCCTCGAATGTACAATTGGAAATAGCTGCTAAAGTTGAAAATACAGATTTGAAGATAGATACGAAAGTTGTGGCATTGGATGAATTGTCAGGAAGTATTTCTTTGTGGGTTTTGGAAGATAGTATTGTTGCTCCACAGCGACAGCCCGATGGAAGTATGAATATGAAGTATGTGCATAACCATGTGTTGCGTGCTGTAGTGAATGGCACTTGGGGAGAGAATATCACGTTGGCAAAAGGAGAAGAAAAACTGCTATCTCATATTTTGTCGCTGGATTCTACGTGGGTCGCGAAAAATCTTTCTGTAGTGGCTTTTGTGGAGGAAGGTGCTTCCGGCGTCTCGCAAACTGAAAAATGTAACGTATTGATAGAAGAATAAAATGGCAAATGACCGCAAGTGATCTACAGAGAGATTACTTGTGGTTTCTTTGCTTTGATAAGATAATAATAAAAAGATACAATATGAAGAGATTTTTTACTTTAATGGCAGCCGTTTTAGTAAGTGCGGCTAGTATGGCTCAGTTGTCATTGTATTGCAACGGACAAACTTATGGAGATGGGGCTACAATTACATGCGGTAAGGTTACCGGCGATGGTTCAGCTTGGGATCCTTATATGCTGATTTCTGAAGTCTTTGTGGTAAATAACTACACAGATGCACCTTTTGTATTGACAAGTGCCATCATTGAAAACATGGATGGAGAGTCTTTTACCTGTTGCTATGGTCAATGTGCAGATGGAGTTACTCATAATCGTAGTTCAGTTATGGTTCCGATGGGAGGTGTTGAAGCTGCAACTGATTTAGGTCTGCATTTTGAGTTAGCTTCTCCTACGGAGATCAAGACAGCTCGTATAAAAGTGACTATTTGGAATGAAGACGAAGAAGCTTTGGATGATCGTATGACATTTACCGTGATAGTAACCAACGATCCGGCTGTGTTGTCCGGAGTAGATGTTGCGGAATCGGCAGCCAAAGAAGTTTATGTGAAAGACAATGTACTGTATTATAATTTTGCAGAACAGGCCAATCGTCAGATACAATTATTTGATTTGACCGGTAAGCATCATAAAACACTTTTTGTAGCAGATGCTGTAGGTGCTGTTTCTTTGGAAGGAATGTCCAAAGGACTCCATCTTTATCGTGTAGTAGAGTCTGGCAAGAAATCTGTTAGCGGAAAGTTCCTTATTAAATAATACAAAATTTATTAAGGAGAGTAATAGAGTTTGAATACTAAATAAATAGAGATGAAGAAATATTTGTGCTTATGGATTTTGTCGCTCCTTCTTCCGCTTGGAGTTTTAGCTCAACAAACAGCAAGCGGTGTAGTTATTTCAGGAGATGATAATTTCCCTATTATCGGTGCTACGGTTGTATGTAAGGAAAATCGTTCAGTTGGAACAGCTACCGATATGGATGGAAAATTTGAATTGAATCTGCCGGAAGGTACGAAGAAATTGATTATTTCATATATCGGTATGGAAAGTCAAGAGGTAACACCTTCTGTTGGAATGAAGATTGTGCTTAAATCGGAGACAGAGATAATTGATGATGTGGTCATTACCGGTTTTCAGAAGATGGATCGGAAAATGTTTACCGGTGCAGGAACAACGATTAATGCTGCAGAAGCAAAGATTGATGGTGTTGCAGATGTGAGCCATGCTTTGCAAGGACGAGTTGCCGGTGTATCGGTACAATCAGTATCAGGTACTTTTGGTGCAGCTCCTAAATTGCGTGTGCGTGCAGCATCTACTATTTATGGAAATACCGCACCACTTTATGTAGTAGATGGCGTAATTTTGGAAGATGTAGAAGAGATGTCTGCCGATGATCTTTCTTCGGGAGATGCTGCTACATTGATTAGTTCGCGTATTGCCGGTATCAGTGCTGATGATATTGAGAGTTTCCAAATTCTTAAGGATGCCAATGCAACAGGTTTGTATGGTGCTCGTGCTCGTAATGGTGTAATTGTTATTACAACGAAGTCGGGTAAGAAAGGTAAAACAAATATGAGCTATTCGGGAGAGTTTACTTATCGTATTCGTCCGTCCTATTCTCAATATGACATCATGAATTCCCAAGAGCAAATGTCTGTATATCAAGAGATGAAATCAAAAGGTTGGTTAAATCATGTTGACATGGCTTCCGGTCGTGTGAAGAATGGCGGAAGCTATTATTTGATGAACGATATGATATACAAAGGAACTTTGCTTAATAATCCGCAATCCATAGCACAATATGAGCGTTATTTGGAGAATTTGAATACCGATTGGTTTGAAGAGCTCTTTCATAATAACATTCAACAGGTTCATAGTGTGAGTATTAGTGGAGGTACCGACAAAGGAACGTACCGTACATCACTGAGTTATCGGAATGACCCGGGTTGGACTGATGCTGAAAAGTTGGACCTTTATACTGCATCCATGAATGCTTCTTATGATTTTAGCAAGAATTTGACATTGCGCATTAATTCTACGGCATCGTATCGTAAGCAGAAGATTGTAGGAACACTTGACCGTACGCTGAATGTTGTAACCGGTGAATATCAACGTGATTTTGATATTAATGCATATAAGTATGCAACGACAACTAGTCGTACAATGGCACCATACGATAAAAACGGTAATTATCAATATTATCGTCAGAATTTTGCAAATTTCAATATCTTAAATGAAATGGAGAATAACTTCATGGATTTAAGTGTGTTGGATTTGAAATTTCAAGGTGAATTGGAATGGAAACCGTTTAAAGGTATGACTTTGAATGGATTGATTGCATACAGTGCGAGTCAAACATCCAATGGCCACCGTGTCATGGATAATAGTAACTTTGCCAATGCTTATCGGGCGGCAGATAACTCTGATATGCGTGATGCTAATAAATTTTTGTATCGTGACCCAAACAATCCGGATGCGCTTCCGGAAGTTGTTATGTCTGAGGGTGGTTTCTACAATAAACAAGAGAACACCATGAACAGCCTTTACATGCGTGCTACCGCTAATTATGATGCCATGTTGAACGAAGATTTCCGCTTGTGTCCGATGGTGGGAGTGGACATGCGCCGTACTGAACGTAGCAATGGGTTTAACAATGGATATGGTTATGTATGGGAAGGCGGAGGTGTTCCGGTTGTTGATTACCGTGTTATTCAACAGATATTGGTAAATGGTAGTCAATACTATGGTTTTGCTGAAACCTATGATCGTGCAGTCGGATTATTTGCAACAGCTTCCGGTTCGTTGAAAGATAAATATACATTCAACTTAACCGGTCGTTATGACGGTTCAAATAGAATGGGTAAATCTAAGACTGCTCGTTGGTTGCCCACATGGAATGTGAGTGCCGGCTGGAATGTAAGAAACGAAGAATGGATGAATGATCAAAACATATTCTCTTCTTTGAATCTCCGTGCATCTTATGGTATGACTGCAGATATTGGTCCGGCAACAAACTCTTATGTCGTTTATATGATGGAAGAGATATATCGTCCGCCTACGAGCGAAAATTCCGACCGTGAAAGTTCGCTTTACATTTCCGGATTGGCAAATGAAGATTTGACTTGGGAAAAGCAATATGAGTTTAATTTCGGTATGGATATGGGATTCTTTAACGAACGTTTGACGTTGAATGCCGATGTTTATTTCCGAAACGGTTTTGATTTGATCGGTCTTGTCGAAACGTCCGGAGTTGGTGGCGAAGGTTATAAAGTTGGAAACTATGGAGACATGAAAGCTTGGGGTCTTGAAGCTACAGTAACTACACAGAATATTGTAACCAAAGATTTTAATTGGAGTACAAACTTGACGTTTGCTCATTCAAATACGGAAATTACGAATTTGAAGATAGAACAGAATGCCATTACGATGGTACAAGCAGAAGGTGCACCGGTTGAAGGACGACCGGTTCGTGGACTTTATTCTTATGTATTTGCCGGTTTGACGGAAGACGGTTTGCCTCAAGTATATAATCACGATGGAAAGGCCACCACTTATGATATAAATTTCCAGGATCGTGATGGTGAAATGTATTTAAAATACGAAGGAAGTGTAGATCCTACCATTACCGGAGGTTTGAACAACTCGTTCCGTTGGAAGAATTTCACGGCAAGTGTATTTTTCACTTATCAGTTCGGAAATAAGATTCGTCTGAATCCGGAATTTGCATCGTCTTATTCTGATATGGCTGCGATGGGTAAGAGCTTTAATAATCGTTGGATGGTTCCTGGAGATGAATATAAAACGAATGTACCGGTTATTGCTTCTGCTCGTCAAGTCTCAATGAATTCCCAGTTGCAATATGGATATAATGCATACAATTACTCAGATGTACGTGTCGCTGACGGAGGATTTGTACGTTTGAAAGAAATTTCTTTGGGTTATACATTTGATCAACCTTGGGTGAAAGAAATCGGATTGAACAATTTGCAATGTCGTTTGACTGCTTCCAATCTTTGGTTGGTATTCAGTGATTCAAAGCTGAATGGTCAAGATCCTGAATTCTTTGGTTCCGGTGGTGTGGCAATGCCTACTCCTAAGCAAATAACTTTTAAGGTCAGCACTAATTTCTAATTTTAAAGAGTAATAATGACAATGAAGAATAAAGTTTTATATATGATGGCTTCGGCTT
>JAFUNW010000384.1 GCA_017472905.1 Bacteroidaceae bacterium | reverse complement strand
GTTTGGCAATTGTTAAGCGAGTGACTAATTTGCCATTTGACCAAGCTATTCGTTCCCATAGACGTTGGAGTGAGATACGCATGGCATTGTTTGCAGTTGTTATATTTGTCAATCTTTCAATTTATTATTGTACTTTGAGTACAATCGGTTTGTTATGCGCATCTATTGGAGCATTGGCTTCATTCTTTTGCTGGCCTTCTTTTGAGCAAATAAAAAATGAACTTGATTTATGAAGAATGTAAGACTGACAGTTGTTATTGTAAATTATAATGTAAAGTCTTATCTATATCAATGCTTGCATTCGGTAGAGCGTGCTTTCAGTCGCTTGTCTATGGAGGTCATTGTAGTTGATAATGCTTCAACCGATAATTCTGTGGCAGAATTGTCTGCGGTTTTTCCTTGGGTTACTTTTCATTCTAATACAGAAAATCTGGGATTTGCCAAGGCTAACAACCAAGCCATTCGTTTGGCAAAAGGAGACTATGTGTTATTGCTCAATCCTGATACGATAGTAGGCGAGGAGGTTTTTGATGAATGCGTTGCATTTATGGATAACCATGCGGATGCCGGAGCATTGGGCGTGAAGATGCTTCGAGCTGATGGCGGATTTGCTTGGGAGTCTCGTAGAGGAGTCCCCACTCCTTTTACAGCCTTTTGTAAGATGACTGGATTGTGCTCTTTATTTCCTCGATCACGTGTCTTTGGTCGCTATTACATGCGCTATTTGGATGACAACGAAATGGTTCGCATAGATATTGTTTCGGGAGCTTTTATGATGTTGCGCCGTTCAGCATTGGATGAAATAGGATTATTGGATGAAACTTTTTTCATGTATGGCGAGGATATTGATCTTTCTTATCGTTTGTTGAAAGCCGGCTATAGCAATTATTATCTTCCAAGGTTAATTGTCCATTATAAAGGAGAGAGTACCCGTAAAACCTCTTTTCGGTATGTGCGCACGTTCTACAATGCGATGCTGATATTTTATAATAAGCATTTTGCAGATAGAAATCGGATATTGACATGGATGGTTCGTTTGGCTGTATTATTCTTCGGTAGCTTTGAATTTATTTTTCAGCAACGCAGACGTTTGGAAATTCATACAGAAGAACGTTATCGTTTGTTAGTCGTAGGGACTTCAAAGGCTTGTTTGGGGGTTGAGGCTATTTGTCAGCAGGAGGGGATAGCTAGCACTTCGCTAGTGATTGAAACAGAGGAAGAGCAGTCTTGTTCTTTACCATTAGGAAAAATCACGCAATGCAAGGAAAATGCGGAAAAGCCTTTTACTCACATCGTGTTTGATGCAAACAATATTGCTTATTCTGATGTATTAACCTATATGCAACGAGAATTTCAGCGTAGGGATACCCCTCGAATGGAGTTGGGATTTTTTTCGATTGATACCGGACGCTTATTGTTTGCTTCAGATTGTTTTGAATTGAAAAAGGATTCTTAATCTTGTTAAAAACATAGAATGAGTATGCAACTTTTATCAGACGGACAAATAAGTTTGCGTTCTCCGGAACCGGAAGATTTAGAGTCGATGTATGCCATTGAAAACAATCCGGAGTTGTGGAGCGTCAGCTCTACAACGGTTCCTTATTCCCGTTATTTGTTACGCCAATATATAGAAACGTCCTCAGCTGATATATTTGTAGATAAGCAGGTACGTATGGTCATTCAGAGAGAAGCAGACAAACGTTTATTGGGATTGGTTGACTTGACCGATTTGGATATTCGTAATAATCGGGCTGAGATTGGGGTTGTTGTATTGAATGAGTTTCGCGGACAGGGTATTGGAACGCAAGCTTTGCTTTTGATTTGCCGATATGCATTCGATTTTCTGCATATACATCAGTTGTATGCTTATGTTGCGGCCGATAGTTTAGCTTGCATTCGGATGTTTGCCAAATGCGGATTTGAATGTCAAGTTGTATTAAAAGAATGGGTAAAATGTAGCGAAAAGGATTATAAAGATGTAGTGCTACTTCAGCGTTTGAATCAGTCTGTATAGAACTTTTTCAATAGAATCCGGGTAGTATTGATAAAAAACAGATAAAGGATGATTAAACCATTTTATTCAACGAACAATTCTTTGCGAGAGATCGCTTCAGTACTTCAGATTCTAAACGATGGAGGTGTGATTATTTTTCCCACTGATACGGTTTATGCCATTGGTTGCCATGCGTTGAAAGAGCGTGCAATTGAACGCGTTTGCAAGTTAAAGGGGATAAACCCTCTCAAAAAACATCTTTCCATTATTTGTTATGATTTGAAGAACATTAGTGAATATGCCAAGGTAGATAATGCAACTTTTAAGGTCATGAAGAAAAATTTACCGGGTCCTTTTACCTTTATTTTGCCTACGAGCAATCGTTTGCCTAAGGTCTTTCGTCATCGCAAAGAGGTAGGAATTCGTATTCCTGATAATCCGGTTATTCGCGAAATTTGCAGAATGTTGGAGGCTCCGATTCTGGTTACCTCTGTTCCTTATAATGGTAGTGTAGACGAACCGGAATATCTTACGAATCCGGAATTGATACATGAGAAATGGGGGGCTACCGTTGATTTGGTGATAGATGGTGGTATTGGTGATGCGGTGTATAGTACTGTGGTAAGTTGTATCAATGATATAGAGATTATACGTCAAGGGAAAGGAGAGTTACTCTTATAATAGCGAAAAAGGAATGTGACGAAAGTGATCTATAGAATATCAACAAAAAGAGAGTGTGTGTCCAATTGGACACACTCTCTCTTTGTTAACTTATATTCGGTTTCTGTTATTTCAGAGCAAATGTATTTATCGCGGACCGAAGTTGAATCCTACGTAGAAATTGACAACCCCGAAATTATCAATGAGGGAAAAGTTTTTCTGATAATATTGGTAAACGTGTCCGACAGCTGAGGCTCCGGCAAAAAACTTGTTATTATTGTATACAATACCGGCACGGGTGATGAAATCGAAATTAAAGTTGTGATAATCCTCGTTGTATAAAGAATTCTCAGCTTTGATATGTGAGATTTTGTAAGCGATGGCTGGCGTTAAGGCTACAGCAGCCAGCCAGTTGTCTGCAAATACCCAATTAAATGCATATCCGAAATTGACGTTGAAATCGGTATAGCGGATTTGGTCGAACTTCAATTCGTCATACATGTGGTCTTGTATCTCAGTTGGAAGTTGTCGGTAATCGAATTCGAAGTTGTGTCGTGACCACGACAAGCCGGCTACCAATGTGCCTCGGCTGATTTTCTGTACAGTTGTCTGGCTGTAGGCTGCGGGATAAGAGAAGTGGTTGTTATTGAATACGTAATATACATTAAATCCAAATTTCTTTACTCTTATTCCGTTGAAGTCTCTATTTCTGAAGTTGTATTGTTTATCGTTGTCGAAAAATCCTTCAGCATCTCTGATTTTAAAATTGTTTCCGGAAGTTTTATAGAAAAGGTCTCCACCTAGTTTATAGCCGTAAAGGTTGAAATAATATTCGGTTTTCTTATTGGAACCATGACGTTTGGAGAAGAGGTCTGTTGTATTGACCGAGAGCCCGAGAAAAAGTGAGTGCCATCCGAAATAGACTCCGAGTTTATAGCTTTGGTTAGGTGAAACACTTAATTTTTGCGCTTTTTCTCCAACGCTTTTAATGGCATAATGTTCAAACGATGCACTATGTTGCATCATGATGGTGTATTTATATTGAGTAGGGCGGATATATGCTGTGTCAAAATCATAGTAATCGAGGTATTTAATGAGCGCATCTCGCGCTTTGACAAAGAGGTTCTTTTTGGGCTTCGTTGTCAATGTAGCAGTGGTATCTTCTGCCAAAGTTTGGCTTTGGGCAGCTAAGGGCATACCTGTAGCGAGGAGTAATATGGCAATGAGTTTTCTCATATTTTTATGCAGCAGGTAATCGGATTCAGTTACTTTCAGATCTTCCCAAGAATGCGGTCCATAACCCAATTTGTAGGTGTCGCACTCAAACTGTCGCATTTGCAAACCGTTTTGTTTTGTAAATGTTCCACTACTTCTTTAATGAGCGGCAATTGCACATATTGTGGGTTGGGTATATTAAATTCTTCCCGTCCGCGATAGGTATGAAGTGCTATAGGGTCGAACGTAAATACGGAAAAACAAATCATTCCTTTATCACCGATGATTTCAATACGGTCCTCTTTGGCTGATTCGTGTGCAACAAAACACCACGATCCGGAACCGGGTAGTCCGCTTTCGAATCTGAAGCAGGCACTGAGAGTATCTTCTGCTTCATAAAGTCCACCGCGATTGCTGGTGTATCCTTCAGCTTCAATAATTACTCCAAACATTTCTTGCAACAAATCCAATTGATGAGGAGCCAAGTCATAAAAATATCCTCCTCCGGCGATGACAGGACGAACGCGCCAAGGAAGGTCGTTACTATTATAGTCTAAGTCTCTCGGAGGTTGTGCAAACCGGATTTGCACATTGATGACATTACCAATTTCACCACTATTCAACAATTCTTTTACTTTAAGGAAATAAGGTAGATTTCGGCGATAATAAGCTACGAAACAGGGAACTCCCGTTTGGTCGGATATACGGTTGATTCGAGCACAATCTTCGTAGTTGGCAGCCATTGGTTTCTCTATATAGACCGGTTTTCCTGCTTTCATTGCCATGATTGCAAAGGTGGCGTGGGAAGAAGGTGGAGTAGCGATGTAGATAGCATTGACCTCCGGGTCGTCTACCAACTCTTGTGCATCAGTGTACCATTTGGGTATATGGTGTCTCGTAGCGTAAGAACGTGCTTTCTCCTTGTTACGGCTCATAACGGCTACAACCGTAGAGCCTTCGATTTGTTCAAAAGCCGGGCCACTCTTTTTTTCGGTTGCTTCACCACATCCGATGAATCCCCATTTGATTATCTTGGTCATCTTTCTATCTTTTTGCAGGTTTGGCCTTAGTTATATGCTTGCTATTTTTCACTTTTCTGTTGCTTATCCAAGCGTTGAGGCTGTCTAATAAAACCGGTGATCGTTCACTGACAGTCCAGGCATAAAATTGGTTAAAGCTGAAAGCCAAACGATTGTCTAAATTGGTATATTTGTTCATGTTCTTTTTGACAATATCCTCTTCACAAATGGC
>JAFUNW010000383.1 GCA_017472905.1 Bacteroidaceae bacterium | reverse complement strand
AGGGTGAAACACTCTTCTCCATCATACAGTGTGGTTCCCAAAGTTGCCACTACGACTTTTTGTCCGGTTGCTACATTCGGAGCACCGCAAACAATCTGTACCGGCTCTCCGGTTCCTAAGTTAACGGTTGTCACATGCATGTGATCCGAATTGGGGTGCGGTTCGCAAGTAAGCACCTCGCCGATGACAATTCCGTCCAACCCACCTTTGATCGTCTGCACCTCTTCCACCGTTCCTACTTCAAGGCCGATGGAAGTCAAGGCTGCTGATACTTCTTCGGGGGTTAAGTCAAAGCTCACATATTCTTTGAGCCAATTATAAGATATATTCATACGTATGTTTAATTTATTATTTTCTCGAAAAGACTTGCAAAAGTACTAATATTTGCCGACATACCAAATAAATTAAGGTGGGAATGTGCAAATAGACCGCAATCTTAAGATTTGTCAAAAGGGAGACTCGTTTAGAGGAACGGCTTCAAAAGGCATGTCGTTCGGAGTTGGTGGAGGAGGTGACTGTACTCCCCCATTATTCATGCGTGAAGCGAGAACTTGTTCTCCCGGAAGAGGGATAATGGAATCTTCATCCGGATTTTGAAAGCGGGCATATTCGCCACGAAATCGTAATAACACGTCTCCGACTGCACCGTTACGGTGCTTGGCTATGATTATTTCGGCCATCCCTCGTAAGTCGCGTCCTTTGTCATCGGAATATATTTTATAATATTCCGGTCGGTGTATAAAGCATACCATGTCGGCATCTTGCTCTATGGCTCCCGATTCACGCAAGTCGCTTAGTTGCGGCCGTTTGCCATCGTCTCCGTCTCGCTTCTCTACGCTACGGTTCAGCTGGCTCAGGGCGATGATAGGGATATTCAGTTCTTTCGCTAATCCTTTCAGAGAGCGTGAAATGGTACTTACTTCTTCTTGGCGACTGCCGTAAGACATTCCGCTGGCGTTCATAAGTTGTAAATAGTCGATGATGATAATCTTAACGCCGTGTTCACGTACCAAGCGGCGTGCTTTTGTACGAAGTTCAAAGACCGATAATGAGGGTGTATCGTCTACATAAAGCGGAGCATCGAAGAGTTCTGTGATTTTATAGTCAAGCTGTCCCCATTCATACGGAGCCAATTGTCCGCTTTTAATTTTCTCACCGGGAATTTCGCACACATTTACGATCAAACGATTCACCAACTGCACATTACTCATTTCAAGCGAGAAGAGGGCTACCGGCACCCGATTGTTTACTGCGATGTTTTTGGCCATAGAGAGTACGAAGGCTGTTTTTCCCATTGCCGGACGTGCGGCAATGATTATCAGGTCTGAGTTTTGCCATCCAGAAGTCATTTTGTCCAACCCATAAAATCCACTTTCCAGTCCACTCAAACCATCTGTGCGGGCTGCGGCTTTTTGCAACAGCTCGTAAGCTTCTTTTATGACCGGATTGATTTGGGTATAATCCTTCTTCATGTTTTGCTGTGAAATCTCGAAAAGCCTGCCTTCGGCTTCTTGCATCAAGTCATCAACATCCTGCGTTTCGTCAAAGGCCTTGGTTTGTATTTCACTGGTGAATGTAATCAAGGTTCGCGCCAGATGCTTTTGTGCTATGATACGAGCATGATACTCGATGTGGGCAGAAGAAGCTACTTTCCCGCTCAATTGCGTAATGTAAAACGGTCCGCCGGCCTCCTCCAATTCTCCGGTGGAACGAAGCTGTTCGGTGACGGTCAGGATGTCTACCGGTTTTTGCTGAATGGAAAGCGTAGTGATGGCCTTGTAAAGAAGTTGATGACGATGTTCGTAAAACTATTCCGGTTTCAGGATGTCGCTAACCAATGCATAGGCATCTTTTTCTATCATCAAAGCTCCCAATACGGCCTCTTCCAGCTCGGGAGCCTGGGGTTGCAAATGGCCGTATTCGTTTATGGCCGGAGTGGTTTTGTTACGTGAATAACGAGTGGTGCGTTTGTTCTCTGCCATGATAGGTTTCAGTTTTGTTCTATAAATAAATGGGGTGCAAAGATAGGAAAAAGAGATGGAATAAAGACGAAGTATCTCTCTTTTTATCGGTAAAAACAGGCCGTACTCTTTGTTAATCTGCGTTAATACCCTTTGGCTCAATCGGCATTTTTGTATATTTGCTTACTCTAAGAATTTAACAATACGAGCAATGGTTACATTTCCTAACGCAAAAATCAATTTGGGACTGAATGTCGTAGAGCGGCGTCCCGATGGATATCACAATTTGGAGACCATCTTCTACCCTATTCGGCTGGAAGATATACTTGAAGTGACGACAATGGATGAGAGTGAAAAGCAATTTTCTGAAAACGGATACAAATTACATATTTCCGGTGCACCGATAATCGGTTCCTCCTAAGAAAATTTGGTTGTCAAGGCATATCGTTTGTTGTCCGCCGAGTTCCCTATACCTTATATTAATATATATATGCATAAGCAGATACCGATGGGTGCAGGATTGGGTGGAGGTTCTTCGGACGCAGCTTATATGCTGAAATTACTCCGCGAGCTATACAGTTTGCCCTTGACTGATGACGACTTGGAAGAACGGGCTGCCCGTTTGGGAGCCGATTGTGCTTTTTTTGTTCGCAACCGTCCCACGTTTGCCTCCGGAATAGGGAACATCTTCTCCCCCATCTCCCTCTCGT
>JAFUNW010000382.1 GCA_017472905.1 Bacteroidaceae bacterium | reverse complement strand
TAGATTTTTATGCGTTATATTATTTGAAGAATTCTGCTTCTCAGATTCCTGATACTGTTGAGTTACCCGCTATATACAAACAATTACAAAATAAGGAATACACATTGAATTCGGATTTACTTAATATACCTTATGCTGGAAACATTTTGGAGGCATATGCTTGGTTTGGATGTGAGAATAAAGGGGATATGAGATCTGAAATGGAATATCTAAAAGAAAAAGACCTTCAGCAAGAGTATTTATTAACAAGGGCATCCCGTTTTAAATTTTATGATGAATATCAATCGATGCTTGATTGGGTTGGTCTGAATTTCTTTACTGGAAATTATAGTAATCGTTTAAAAAAGATAAAAGATAGATTAGCATGGTCTGCACCGGGTTTACAAGCCCCAGATTTTAAAGCTATGAGCTTAGATAGTACTTGGGTTAACCTTTCTGATTATAAAGGAAAGACTGTGGTCGTTGATGTTTGGGCTACATGGTGTGAACCTTGTAAGCGTATGTTGCCTTTATTTCATCAATTGGAGCAAGATTTGAAAAACGAAGATGTGACTTTCATTAATGTTTGTATTGGAACTTGGGTTGAAATGGATTTGTGGAGAGAGATGGCTAAAGAGTTTCAAATAGAAAATAATACATTTTTTGTAAATGGTTGGAAAAGTGAGTTTGTTACTGATTATCATATAACAGGAGTACCTAGATATATGGTTTTTGACAAAAATGGGTGTATTGTTTCAGTTAAAGCTCCTAATCCGAGCACTCCTAAATTGAAAGAATTTATAATGAGAACTTTAAAGAAAGATTCATCTATGTAATAATCTTAACGATATATTTTAAAATTGACCTTATGTAATATGAATTTTATAAGGTCAATTTTTTTTATAAAATATTTTAGTATCTTTGTTACTTGTGTGCTTTTACACTCAATAGAGTATTTAATAATTAAAATATTATGAAAAGGAATCTACTACTTTTGGTTTTGTCTTTATTTTTGGGAATAAATGCCCAGGCACAAATCGTTTTGTCGAAGTATCATGTAGCTCCTTCTGTGGCTGTACATATGCCGGTCCTAGGAGATAGTATTAATTTAAAAGGGGCTCAGTTCACAGTCAATGAATTGTTGAAAACACCGATGTCTTTGGATTTGAGAAATCAGGAGACACAATTAATTTCTGCAGATACGACAGGATATGTTTCTTTGGCAAAGGCTGATGAAGGAAGTTTGTTCTACCTGTTGGAAACTAATCTACGCGCTGAAAGTTTTACATATGCTACACTTAAAATGTTTTCTTCGGTTCGTTTTGAAGTATATGTAAATGGTCAAATGAAACAAACAAATCCGATGGCCAGCGATACCATTACTAAAATACGGCCGGTTATGGTGAATTTGAGAATGGAACCGGAAACAAGTTATAAGGTGGTGATAAAATTGTTGTCAATGGCTGATGACAAGATGAAACCCATGTTGAAATGTGAACTGGATAATAATAAGAATTTTAAAGGTGTAGCACTTCATGAAGGGCCTGACATTAAGCGTCGACTCTCATTGTATGAAACGGCTTTCAATTCTAGAGTTAATTTGCTTTCCTTGTCGCCTAACGGTAAATATTTATTAATGGGAACGGTTGATAACTATTCTGCTAAGCGCGGTCAGGCTTCTTGTGTATTATTGGATACCAAGACTCAGAAGGTTGTTATGTCCAATGTTCCAAATGGAGCTCGCTGGATGCCGCAAAGTAATAAACTATTTTTCTTGGAAAATGCTGAGGTTACAAAGAATTTGGTATCATATGATCCGGAAACAGGAGTTCGTACTGTGATCCAAAGAAATATCCCGGAAGGTACATTCCGTTGGTCGCCTACAGAAGATTACCTTATTTATAGTAAAGCGGATATAAATCAGAAAGGTAAATCTCCTTTGAACCAATTATTAATGCCGGATGATCGGATTGCCGGAGCCCGTAATCGTTCCTATTTAATGAAATATGATTTAAAGAGTGGGCTTTCTGAACGTTTGACATATGGTAGTCAGAGCGTTAGTTTCTCTAGTATTTCTCATGATGGCAAGAAAATATTATGCATTTCCAGACAGCCTAATATAACTGAACATCCATTCAATCTCTATACGCTGTTTGAATTGAATCTGGAAACGATGAAAGCAGATACTTTAATCAGTAAGGAAGCTTATCTTGATGCTGCTCATTATTCTCCAGACGATAGTCAGTTGTTGCTAATCGGTTCTCCGGAAGCATTCGGTGGAATAGGAAAGAATTGTGGTAATCTTCCTATTGCAAATGGCTATGACAAGCAGGCTTATTTGTTTGATATGGCTACTCGAAAGATTACTCCTATTACACGTGATTTTAACCCTTCTATAGAATATTTACAGTGGAATCAAACAGATGGATGTATTTATTTTAATACAACGGATGAAGATTGTAAGAATATTTATAGATATGTTCCATCAAAGAATATTTTTGAGAAATTACCATTAAAGGAAGATGTCATAAATAGTTTCTCGTTACCTAAAGATGCACCTAAAATGGCTGCTTATATTGGTGGTGGAAATACAAGTGTAGGTGTAGCTTATATATATGACATGAAGAAGAAAACTTCAACTTTATTGGCTAACCCAATGGCAGAAAGATTGGAAGGAGTTCAGTTTGGTGAAATGTCTGAATGGTATTTTACAGCTCAAAATGGAAGTCGAATTAAGGGTATGAAATGTTTGCCTCCGAATTTTGATCCAGAAAAGAAATATCCATTGATTGTTTATTATTATGGTGGAACTACGCCGACTACACGTGGTATGACTAGTCCGTATTGCGCCCAGCTTTTTGCTGCACGTGGTTATGTGGTTTATGTGATTCAACCGAGTGGTACTATTGGCTTTGGTCAAGAATTTTCTGCCCGACATGTCAATGCTTGGGGAGATTGGACTGCTGATGAAATCATAGAGGGAACCAAGAAGTTCTGTGAAGAACATTCTTTTGTGGATAGTAAGAAGATTGGTTGTATTGGTGCGTCGTATGGTGGATTTATGACACAATATTTGCAAACTAAAACCGATTTGTTTGCAGCAGCAGTCTCTCATGCTGGTATTAGTAATGTAACAAGTTATTGGGGAGAAGGTTATTGGGGATATTCTTACAATAGCGTTGCCGCAGCGAAAAGTTATCCTTGGAACAATCCGGATTTGTTTGTGAAACATGGATCTCTTTTCAATGCAGATAAGATTAACACTCCTTTACTTTTATTGCACGGTTCAGTAGATACGAATGTTCCTATTGGTGAAAGTATTCAATTATATAATGCTTTGAAGATTTTAGGAAAAGAAGTGGAATTCATCACGGTAAATGGAGAAGATCATTTTGTAGCAGATTATAATAATCGTTTATTGTGGCATAATACCATTATGGCATGGTTTGCGCGTTGGCTAAAAGATTCTCCTCAGTGGTGGAATGAATTGTATCCTAAGCAAAGATGGTAAAATGAAACAATAAAGAAGGCAGCAATTTTATTGCTGCCTTCTTTATTGTTTCATTAATTGGCATGAGGGTAATCAATGGTATAATGTAGTCCACGGCTTTCTTTTCGTTCCATGGCCTGACGGGTAATCAAATAACCAATGTTAATCATGTTGCGAAGTTCGCAAAGTTCGCGTGTAGCCTTGCAACGCTTGAAAAGACGTTCAGTTTCTTCGTACAGAATATCCAACCGGTTCCAGGCACGTATTAGACGGATGTTACTGCGAACGATACCCACATATGCTTCCATGATTTGGTTCACTTCTTTCATGCTTTGGGTGATGAGTACCCGTTCTTCAGTATTCATGGTACCTTCGGCATTCCATTCCGGAATTTCTTCGTTATAATCATAGCGGTCTACCACATTCAAGGCATGTTTGGCAGCTGCATCAGCATATACCACCGCTTCAATCAGGGAGTTGGAAGCAAGTCGGTTACCACCATGAAGGCCGGTACAGGAACATTCACCGATGGCATACAGACGGCCGATGCTGCTCTGTCCGTTCAAATCCACCTTGATACCACCACATAGGTAGTGGGCTGCCGGTGCTACCGGGATATAGTCTTTGGTGATATCAATACCGATACTCAAACATTTCTTGTAAATATTCGGGAAGTGTTTTTTTGTTTCTTCTGGGTCTTTGTGAGTAACGTCTAGATAGACATGCTCTTCCCCACGGATCTTCATTTCGTTGTCGATGGCACGAGCTACGATGTCTCGTGGCGCCAACGAAAGGCGTTTATCGTATTTCTGCATGAATTCTTTTCCATCTTTTGTTTTCAGAATGCCTCCATAACCACGCATGGCTTCGGTAATCAGGTAGCTTGGACGATCTCCAGGATGATAGAGAGCCGTAGGATGGAACTGGATGAATTCCATGTCTTTCACGATACCTTTGGCACGATAAACCATGGCGATACCGTCACCGGTTGCTACCAATGGATTAGTGGTCTGTCGATAAACGGCTTCGCAACCTCCTGTAGCCATTACGGTGACTTTAGAGAGAAACGTATCTACTTCACCGGTTTCTTCGTTCAATACATATGCCCCGTAACACTTGATACCGGGTGCATGGCGGGTCATAATCATGCCTAAATGATGTTGGGTAAGGATTTCTACCGCATAGAAATGGGTAAAGATGGT
>JAFUNW010000381.1 GCA_017472905.1 Bacteroidaceae bacterium | reverse complement strand
TTTTCTCATGAATTTTCTCTTCTGGAAAATTCTTCGAAAGAAGAAAAAAATTGAAAAGGTAAAAAAGTATTTCGGAGTTTTTCGAAATTGATTTTTGTTTTCGTTAATTTTAGAATGATAGCAAAATGGGAATGCTTTTTGTTGTACCAACACCTGTGGGAAATTTGGAAGATATGACAATGCGTGCGTTGCGTGTATTGAAAGAAGCTGATTTAATTTTGGCAGAAGATACGCGTACGACCGGTATTCTGCTGAAGCATTTTGAGATTAAAAATGCCATGCAATCACATCATAAATTCAATGAACATCAGATGGTCGAAAATGTAGTGAATCGTATTAGAGCAGGATCAACTGTTGCATTGGTATCGGATGCAGGTACTCCGGGTATTTCTGATCCGGGTTTTTTGGTCGTTCGTGAGTGTGTACGTGCAGGTATAGAGGTTCAATGTTTGCCGGGAGCAACAGCTTTTGTACCAGCTTTGGTTTCCAGTGGATTGCCATGCGAACGTTTTTGTTTTGAAGGATTTTTACCTCAGAAGAAAGGTCGTGCAACTCGTTTAGCTGCTTTACAGGAAGAGACTCGTACTATGGTTTTCTATGAATCGCCTCATAGGTTACTAAAAACGTTACTTCAGTTTTTGGAAGTGTTTGGTGAAGACAGGCAGGTATCTGTATGTCGGGAAATATCTAAAATACATGAGGAGAGTGTGCGAGGAAGTTTGTCCGAAGTTACAGATCATTTTACAAAAAAATCACCTCGTGGAGAGATTGTTATAGTGTTAGCAGGGAAAAGTATAAAAGAAGGAAAAGCAGAAAAATACATAACTGAATAATTTATAATATTAAGATAAAAAGAGAAGCGTATGAAAAAGTTAGTTTTACTTGTTGCATGTGCAACAGTGTTGTTTTCTTGTGATTATTTGGGTGGGAAAAAAGAAGCACAACTTCAAGCTCAAAATGATTCGCTATTGAGTGAACTTTCAAACAAAAATGCGGAATGGGATGAAATGATAGCTTCTTTCAACAGTATTCAAGAAGGTTTTCGCTTAATCAATGAAGCAGAGGGTCGTGTACATGCTCAACGTGAACTTGGGGCATCGAATGCTGCCTTGATTCAAGAGGATATGCAATTTATTGTAGAAACAATGAAGAAAAATCGCGAACAGATAGCTGATTTGCAAGAGAAATTGAAAAATAGCAATTATAATTCGACTCAGATGAAAAAAAATATCGAGGGATTAACCAAACAACTTGTAGAAAAAACGACTCAGTTAGAACAATTGCGAACTGAATTGGAATCTAAGAGTATACGTATTGCTGAGCTGGACGATATTGTTTCTGGATTACAGACAGACGTGAAGAATTTGGAAACCGAAAATGCTATTAAAGAACGTACGTTAGATGCACAAGACAAAGCGCTAAATGCTGCTTGGTTTGTTTATGGAACAAAGTCGGAATTAAAAGAACAGCGTATATTGAAAAAGGGTGATGTACTACAATCAAATGATTTTAATAAGGATTATTTTACTCAAATAGATATTCGCAAAGATAAAGAAATAAAACTCTATTCTAATCGTGCTAAATTGTTGACAATTCATCCGGATGGTTCTTATTTATTGGCTAAAGATAGTAAAGGACAATATGTTTTGCGTATTACTAATCCGACAGAGTTCTGGAGCGTATCGCGTTATTTGGTAATTCAGGTGAAATAATATATGGCCTTGTCGCTTAAGGAAAAAACAGCAAAAGGATTGTTGTGGGGAGGATTGAGCAACGGTATACAACAGTTGCTCAATCTTTTCTTCGGTATTTTTCTTGCTCGTAAACTTACTCCGGATGATTATGGAATGGTGGGGATGCTTACTATTTTTTCCTTAATAGCGGCTTCACTTCAAGAGAGTGGATTCACTACAGCTTTGGCTAATAAAAAGGTAATACAGCACAAGGATTATAATGCGGTCTTTTGGTTTAATCTTGGATTAAGTATTACTATTTATATAATTTTGTTTTTCGCTGCTCCATTTATTGCAGATTTTTATAACGAACCGGAATTGGAAATATTAGCCCGTTATTCATTTCTAAGTTTTGTTATCTCAAGTTTAGGAACAGCTCAAAATGCTTATTTATTTTGTAATTTAATGACCAAACAAAAAGGTATTGCTATTATTTTAGGTATTTTTATTTCTGGCATTACGGGTATTTGTTTGGCTTATAACGGGTATGCTTATTGGGGAATTGCTACTCAAAATTTAACTTATGTGACTGTAATAACGTTCTGTTATTGGTATTTTTCACCTTGGCGTCCTACTTTTCATTTTGATTTCTCTCCGTTGAAAAGTATGTTTTCGTTTAGTAACCGAATTTTATTGACTAATATTTTCAGTCATATTAATAATAATTTTCTTTCTGTAATTTTGGGAAAGTTTTATACTGATGCAGCAGTTGGTTATTTTAATCAGGCTAATAAATGGAACTACATGGGTCATCAATTGATAACCGGAATGGTCAGTGGAGTGGCACAACCTGTGTTGGCACAAGTATCAGATGATCGTGAACGGCAATTGCGTGTTTTTCGCAAGATGTTACGATTTACTTCATTTTTGAGTTTTCCGGCCATGTTGGGTTTGTCTTTGGCTGCTCCGGAGATTATAGTCATTGCCATTACGGATAAATGGAGTGAGAGTGCATGGATGTTGCAGATTCTTTGTGTGAGTGGTGCTTTTATTCCTTTGGTTTATCTTTTTTCTAGTTTGGTGCTCAGTAAAGGAAAATCTTATATATATATGTGGAATACCATTGTTCAAAGTTTGGTACAGTTGGCATTGATGTTACTTTTTTCTGATTATGGGATTTATACAATGGTGGTGGTTTATGTGTCAGTTCATGTTAGTTGGCTGTTTGTATGGTATTGTCTTGTACGGCATGAAATCGGGCTTTCGTTTTGGGATATGATAAAAGATATTTTTCCGTTTGCAATAGTTGCTTTGCTAGTGATGTTTTCTGTATATAATCTGACTGTAGAAATAGAAAATATTTATGTGCGATTGGTTGCAAAGATTTTTTGTGCTGTATTGTTTTATGCCGGATTGATGGCTGTTTTGGGCGGACAAACATTTAAAGAATGTATGGGCTACATATTTAAACGAGGAAAGGTAAATTAATAAATAATTTAATGAGAAATTATCATGAAACGACCAAATATTAAGATTGCATATCTATTATTATCTCTTTTTTCGATATTTTCGTGTACAAAATTGGATACTGATTTTTTAGAGGAAGAGAGTGAAACGTGTGTAAAGGTAGAAACACGTACAAGCGAAGGAGAAGAAATTCCTTATCCTCTTTATTTATTTGCTTTTGATGAGACCGGAAAGCAGGTGTCCTCTATAACGTATGAGGATAGTGAGGATAATGAACGCAACTTAATGCTTTCATCAGGAACTTACCGTATTGTTGCTTTGGCTGGCATTGACGAATGTACATTGCCAACGGATAAACAATTGAATAGTTTTTTAATACTTCCAGAAAAGAACTATTTGTTAGAAAATCCTTTGATGATGGGTAGTGCAGGAGTGACAATTACGGATACAGAGGCTACGGTTAATTTGTTGTTGAGTCATCGTATGTCTCGCATAGGACTATCGTTAGGAGGACTTCCGGAAAATGTAACAGCAGTACGGGTTCGTTTATCATCTCTTCCGAATGGAATGGATTTTGAGGGAAATTATAGTGAAGAGAGGAAAGAGACTATTGTAGAGTGTGTTTTGTCCGAGACGGACAAAACTGTTTGGGTTGCTCCGGTTTTCTATGTCTTTCCGAATATGAATGATTTGCTGACTCTTTCCATTGAATTGAGTGATGAGTCTGAAACATTGACCTATGGTTACACGTTTCCCAAAAAGATAGAAGCCGGTATTCCTTATGTTTTAGAAGGAAACTATTTGAATGGATTCACTGTCAATGGAAATTTGGTTGTAGAAAGTTGGGGAACAGTAGAAAATTTTCGATTTACTTTTGGTAATAATTCGGCTTCAGATAGCGATGATGAATCGGAAGATGAAATTGCAGTTGATGTTTTCACAGTACAGAAACTCCCAACGGCTTGTAGTGTCTGGAATGATCATGTGGTAGTGGCATTACAAAATGCGACTTCTTCGGAAGCAGACCTTTTATTACTCAGCAGAGACGAGTGGACAAATATCTCATCAGCAACAGGTCAGAATCCTTCTCAAGCTGCGGGGCTTGCTGTTCAATATGCAGAAGAGTCGCTTTCTACTGGATGGCATATTCCGACTAAGGAAGAGGCTAAACTTATTACAGCCTCTTGTGCATCGGAAGCGTTGTTGTCCAATATG
>JAFUNW010000380.1 GCA_017472905.1 Bacteroidaceae bacterium | reverse complement strand
TGCCTGCCTGAAAAACCAAGGAAAAGATATTCCAACTCTCATGGCAGAGCAGGAATACAAGCCTATCGTAGCCAACTTGTTGCAAAATGCAGGCTTGAACTACGGTTCACTGCCCAAAGGTTTGCTGAAATTCCACCGTTACGAAGCAGGAGCACGTACTCCGTTGGAAGAACATCTGGTAGAAGGAGCATTGTATGCAGCCGGAAAGACAGGAAAAGTAAACGTGCACTTCACCGTTTCACCAGAGCATCGCTCATTGTTCGAGACACTCGTTGCCGAAAAGAGTGCCGAATATGCCCAAAAGTACGGAGTGGAATATCATATCGGATTCTCAGAACAGAAGCCTAGTACCGACACCATCGCTGCCGACATGGAAAACAAACCGTTCCGGGACAATGGAAAAATCCTTTTCAGACCGGGAGGACACGGTGCACTGATAGAGAACCTAAACGACTTGGACGCTGACATTATTTTCATCAAGAACATCGACAACGTTGTGCCCGATCGATTGAAGGACGAGACTGTAACCTACAAAAATCTATTGGCCGGAGTATTGGTCACCCTGCAAAAGCAAGCGTTCGAATACTTGGAATTGTTGGATAGCGGGCAATATACCCAAGAACAAATTGAGGGAATCATCCGTTTCGTTCAGCAGAAACTATTTTGTCGCCGTCCGGACCTCAAACTGTTGGAGGATGCGGAATTGGTGCTCTACCTGAAAAAGAAATTGAACCGTCCGATGCGTGTATGCGGCATGGTGAAAAATGTAGGCGAACCGGGCGGAGGTCCGTTCTTGGCTTACAACCAGGATGGAACCATCTCGCTACAGATTCTGGAAAGTTCGCAAATTGACATGAACGACCCGCAAAAGAAACAAATGTTCGAACAGGGAACGCATTTCAACCCCGTAGATTTGGTTTGCGCCGTCCGCAATTACAAGGGAGAAAAGTTCAATTTGGTGGATTACGTAGACAAAGAAACGGGCTTCATCTCTTATAAATCGAAAAATGGCAAGGAGTTGAAAGCATTGGAACTTCCGGGATTGTGGAATGGAGCCATGAGCGACTGGAACACAGTCTTCGTTGAAGTCAGTATAGGAACGTTCAATCCGGTGAAGACCGTCAACGATTTGTTGCGCGACCAACATCAGGCATAACAATCCTGTCAAACCGAAAAAAAGAAGAGAGGGACTGTGCTTTCAACACAGCCCCTCTCTTTTTCTCATTATCTAAATGAGGGTAAAACCCTGCTTTTAAAGTATCAATAAGCAAAAATCGGATAAGCAGCCATCTTCTCGTTCACACGTTTGCGAACAGAAGCGATTACAGTTTCATCTTCCGGATTGTTCAATACGGTTTCTATCATTTCAGCAATCTCCAACATCAAGTCTTCCTTAGCGCCACGAGTCGTAATAGCCGGAGTTCCAAGACGAATACCTGAAGTTTGGAAAGCCGAACGACTGTCGAACGGAACCATGTTCTTATTTACGGTAATGTCGGCTGCTACAAGCGCCTTTTCAGCTACTTTACCGGTCAAGTCGGGATATTTCTCACGCAAATCGACCAGCATAGAATGGTTGTCGGTTCCGCCACTGACAATCGTGAATCCACGATCCATCAAAGCTTGAGCCAAGACCTTGGCATTCTTCTGTACTTGTGCCTGATATTCCTTGTATTCCGGTTGAAGAGCTTCACCGAAAGCTACGGCCTTGGCAGCAATGACATGTTCCAAAGGACCACCTTGTTGTCCGGGGAATACGGCAGAGTCAAGCAAAGCCGACATCATCTTGATTTCGCCTTTCGGAGTTGTCTTTCCCCAAGGATTAGGAAAATCTTTTCCCATCATGATGATACCTCCACGAGGTCCGCGCAATGTTTTGTGGGTAGTAGAAGTAACAATATGGGCATATTTTACAGGGTTGTCCAACAGTCCGGCAGCAATCAAACCGGCAGGATGAGCCATGTCAATCATTAAGATAGCTCCGACTTCGTCTGCCAACTTACGCATGCGCGCATAATCCCATTCGCGAGAGTAAGCCGAACCACCGCCGATGATGAGTTTCGGACGTTCGCGGCGAGCCACTTCTTCCATCTGCTCGTAATCCACACGGCCGGTCTCTTTATTCAAATTATACTCGCAAGGAGTGTAAAGAATACCCGATGTATTTACAAGTGAACCGTGAGAAAGGTGTCCACCGTGAGCCAAATTCAATCCCATGAACTTGTCGCCGGGATTCAGCACTGCCAACAATACGGCAGCATTAGCCTGTGCACCGGAGTGAGGCTGTACGTTTGCCCATTCTGCACCGAAGAGTTTTTTCAAGCGGTCAATAGCAATCTGTTCGCTTTGGTCAACTACTTCGCAACCTCCGTAGTAACGTTTTCCGGGATAGCCTTCAGCATACTTGTTGGTCAGGCATGACCCCATCGCCTCCATTACCTGATCACTTACAAAGTTCTCTGATGCAATCAGCTCAATACCTTTCAGCTGACGTTGGTGTTCTTTCTCGATAATGTCGAAAATCTGTTGATCTCTTTTCATTGTCTTTTCTATTTTGTTCAATTCATTTGTTTCTTTGAAGCCGCAAAGATAGTGCAAACCGAGAGAAGAACAAAATAAACCCGTTCATTTTTTATTCCGAGGTGCAGCCTATCTTCGATTTTGAAAGAATCGCATGGTTCTCTGATGCTCCCTTCATCTTCTATGCGTTACGGAATATTCAGCCCGTAATTTGCACCTGAAAATCTGCTGCCCAACAGAAGTTCGTCCGCCGTGCAGCAAAAGTTCATCTGCTGCACGGCAAAAATTGCTCCGCAAGGCAGCAGATTTTCGAGAGCAAGCCGCAGATTTCGGGAAGGGCCTTGCAGATTGAATTTCGCCGGTAAACATCGATCCGATAAAAGGATTTTGTAATAAAAAATAAGTTAAGTTACTCCACCAAGTATCTTTAAATAACCGGCAAAGCAACTTAACTTACTGCTAAAAGGCCTCTCTTTGCGTCAAGCAAGCGGCTTCCTATTTTTTCTTCTCAACAGACCATCCGAATTTGCCTATTTTCTTTCCCAATTCGTAGTAGCCTCCATGCACATAAGCCATCAAACCGCTGGCGACCAAATCGAATTTTCCGGTTTCGGCATCCAAATATTTCTCATCGGCTTTGACGTTGAGCACTTCGGCTATGAACATGTCGTGCGAGCCTAACGAAACGATTTCTTTCACCCTGCACTCGATGCAAAGAGGAGACTCTTCGATGATGGGAGCGCTCACCATCTTGGCTTTTCCCGGTGTCAGTTTCATCTCTTCGAACTTGTGATAGTCTTTTCCGGAACGAACGCCACACCAATCCGTTGCGAAGGCCATATCTTTGGTCGTGAGGTTTATCACGAACTCCATGTTCTTTTTCAAAATGGGGTAGGAGTGACGTTCGGGACGAACGGAGATATAACACATGGCTGGTTCCGAACAGATGGTTCCTGTCCATGCAACAGTCAAGACATTATACTCTTCGGGGGTGCTTCCGCAACTGACCAACACAGCCGGAAGCGGATAAATCATAGTTCCCGGTTTCCAATCTTGTTTCATGACATTAAATCAGTTTTACGTTGTCTATCGGTTGTTCTTTCTCGCAGTAATGACACTTCAACACTCCGTGTTGTTGGTCCACTCTGAAGCGGGTTTCCATCGGCTCATTGTTCGTAATGCATTTCGGATTTGCACATTTCACAATAGCGCGTACTTCTTCCGGAATCAACACTTTCTTTTTCTCTGCAACCTGATAGTTTCGGATAATGTTCAGCTTTACATTCGGTGC
>JAFUNW010000379.1 GCA_017472905.1 Bacteroidaceae bacterium | reverse complement strand
TGCTCCAAGAATAGGCCGGACCGTATGAGCCAAGGCCGGGACCTACGTTTCCCAAGCTGGACACGACAATTCCGTAGGCTTCCGTGAAATTACATCCGAACAGAATCAGCATAGCCCATCCGAGGAGAGTGAGCACAACGTAGAGTGCAAGGAATGCTAACAGCGTAATTTTCATTTGTGGAGCGATGACATGTCCACTGATGCGGACAGGAATGACTGCATTCGGATGTAGAATGCGTTTAAACTCTCCCCATGCTACCTTGAAAAGCATGGCAATGCGTATACACTTGATGGCTCCACTGGTAGAACCGGCACATGCTCCGGTATACATCAATAAGGTGATAAGAAACCAAAGGAACGGCGGCCATAACATGTAGTCGGCCGAAGCAAAGCCGGTGGTTGTTTGTATGGATACAACTTGAAATAGTGCTTTTCGGAAAGCCTCTTCCACGCTCCCGTATTGTCGGCCGAATGCCAAGCCTATAGTGATGATGACTGTAAATACAAGGGCAATCGTGGCATACCATTGAAATTCTGTATCTTTAAACAGTTTTTTGATGCGTCCTTTGAAGATACTGAGAAATAAGAGGGTGAAATTTATTCCGGATAGGAACATTAAAATCGTTGTGACATATTCTATATAAATGGAGTCGTATGCTGCGATGCTGTTTTGTTTTGTAGAATATCCTCCGGTTGCTGTTGTCGTTAGCGAATGGCAGATGCTATCGAACCAACTCATGTCTCCCAATCTGAAGAGGACGATTCCAAGAATTGTAAGCCCTAAATAGATACTCCAAATCCAACGGGCTGTTTCTTCAACTCGTGGGCGTACTTTGTCATGCTTCGGTCCGGTAGCTTCAGCTGCAAAGAGTTGTACTCCGCCACTTCCGAATATGGGAAGTACGGCCAACGTGAAAAAGATAATGCCTAATCCGCCGATCCACTGTGTCATGCTTCTCCAGAAAAGTAAACCGTGTGGCAATGCTTCGATATTGTTTAATATGGATGCTCCGGTTGTCGTAAATCCGGATATTGTTTCGAAAAAAGCATCGGTAATATGGGGGATGTATCCACTTATATAATAAGGTAGCATACCGAACAGCGTGAATACAACCCATGAGATGGCTACAATGATGTATCCATCGCGTCTGTTTAGTTGTTTTCTATTCGCATTTCGCCCTCCGAGTGATAGTACAATTCCTCCTATCGTGGATGCGGCTGCAGCAATGAGAATGGGTACTAAATCCTTTTCGTCATAATAGATAGGAAAAAGAGAGCAAAGTAATAAAAGCCCCGCTTCGATAAAGAGCAGGAATCCTATAATTTTCAGTATGATTTTGGTATTTATCATCTTCTTTTAGCTGGAGGAATGGTTGCATCCACCATTGGGGATGGTTTGGATTCAGTGGCTAGTTAAAGTATTTTTCTATCTTCTTTATCATTAGTCCCATGCAGAATACGACAACGTGATCTCCGGATTGAATCAGGGTATTTCCGGTAATAAGTTGACCTTCCCCTTCTCGGATGAGTCCTCCCAATGTTACTCCGCTAGGCAGACCGAGGTCTTTCACAGCCTTGCGGGTAATGAGTGCTCCCTCTTTCACTGTAAATTCAGCCACGTCAGCATTGGCCAATGTCAGACACTTCACATTGGTAACATCTGCATCCAGTAGCATTTGGTAAATGTGGCTGGCTGCAATCTGTTTTTTATTGATGATTGTACCTATGTCTAAACTCTCGGCCATATTGATGTAGTCGATATTCTCTACTTTGGCAACGGTCTTGCTGACTCCCATTCGTTTGGCTGCAAGACAGGCTAAGATGTTGGTTTCAGAGTTCTCGGTGAGTGCAACAAATGCTTCAGTTGTTTCTAATCCCTCTTCCATGAGTAGACTTAAATCTCGTCCGTCTCCGTTGACAATCATCGCCTTACCGGTATTTATCAATTCAGTCAATCGGTGACAACGGGCGCGATCTTTTTCTATGATACTAAGGTGCATGTAGTCCGGAATGATTTGTGCAGTTCGTACAGCGATACGTCCACCACCCATAATCATGACCTTTCGCACATCGGCATACTGTTCTTTCCCTGCAATCTTTCGAATATATGGGATATGCTTTTTTGTAGTCATGAAGTATACGACATCATTCTCACGTATTAGGTCGTTTCCTCGGGGAATAATGGTATCGTTTCCTCGTTTAATGGCTACGACATGATAGGGGAGTGTTTCCGGAGAACCTAATTGTGCCAAAGGGATGTTTAGGATTTCAGCTCCGGCTCTGAGCTTTACACCAATGAGTACCAATGCTCCGCCATGTACTTCCCACCATTGCCGAATCCAACTCATCTTTATGGCATCAACGATCTCTTTGGCTGCCAACATTTCAGGGAAAATGAGGGAGTCTACTCCCAATTGTTTGAAGAATTCCTGATGGGCCGGTAACAAATATTCATAATTGTCTATACGAGCAACTGTTTTGCGTGCACCTAAACTATGGGCTATCATACAAGCTGTCATGTTCCTGCTTTCATCCGGTGTGACTCCGACAAACAAATCGGCATTGGCTACTCCGGCATCTTTTAAACTTGCAATGGATGAAGGAGAAGCCTGTACGGTCATTAAATCAAAATCGCCCTCCAAACCAGACAGTCTTTCGGCGCTTTCATCCATTAGAATGATGTCTTGTTTTTCTCTTGACAAGAGGGTGGCCAAATGAGTTCCGACCTCTCCGGCTCCGGCTATGATGATTTTCATGTTCTTCGTTACTTATTTATATTAGGATACGCAGGATATCCCTTAATTGTTTTCTGAACTCATTCTTTCTTTTCCAAAATGGAACGTATGGTTTCACAAATGGTCTTTTCGTCCATACCGCATATTTCCTGTAATTGGCTGATTGTCCCATGTGGTATGAATTTATCAGGAATACCTAAACGATATATATGGGGTGTGTATCCATGATCAGACATGAATTCGAGTACAGCACTTCCCATGCCTCCGGTGATGATTCCGTCTTCCAGAGTGAGAATATGTTTGAACTGTTTTCCTACCTCATGAAGCAGTTCTTCATCCAACGGTTTGAGGAAACGCAAGTCGTAGTGTGCGATGGTAATGTTATGCTCTGCTTCTGCCTGACTGATTACCTTTTGAGCCATGTTCCCGATGGGGCCTAGCGTAATAATAGCAATCTCCTTTCCTTCTTTCAATTTACGACCTTTTCCTACGGGAATTTCTTCGAACGGACATTTCCAATTGGGGGTTACTCCTCTTCCTCGCGGATAGCGTATAACGAAAGCTCCTTTATTGGGAAGACTGGCTGTGTACATCAGATTTCTCAATTCCGGCTCGTTCATGGGCGAAGCAATGGTTAAATGAGGTATCGGACGCAAGGCAGCCAAGTCAAAA
The DNA here is from genome assembly GCA_017472905.1 of Bacteroidaceae bacterium. Classification (GTDB taxonomy): domain Bacteria; phylum Bacteroidota; class Bacteroidia; order Bacteroidales; family Bacteroidaceae; genus Phocaeicola_A. The sequence goes on along the minus strand of JAFUNW010000379.1, from coordinate 4,166 downwards.
GCTCCGTGATGTGTAGGTCCGTCTTCACCAACCAATCCGGCTCTATCGAGGCATAACACCACGTTTAATTCGGAAATGGCTACATCGTGTATGATGTTATCATAAGAGCGTTGTGCAAAAGAGGAATAAATGTTGCAAAAAGGCAATAGCCCATCTTTGGCCATACCTGCGGAAAATGTAACAGCATGTCCTTCTGCTATGCCTACATCGAACGCTCTGTCCGGCATTTCATTCATTAATATATTCATGGAACATCCGGTTGGCATGGCAGGTGTAACTCCTACAATCCGAGGATTTGTACGTGCCAATTCCAATAAAGTTTCTCCAAATACTTGTTGGAAAAGTGGAGGCATCCCCTGTGTCTCTGATGTAATTCGTTTGCCTGTTTCAAGGTCGAACATGCCCGGTGCATGCCAAAGAGTAGCAGACTGTTCTGCCGGAGCATATCCATGTCCTTTGACAGTATGTATATGAAGTAGTTTGGGGCCTTCCATCTCTTTGATTGCATCTAAAACACGCACCAAATTATGTACATCATGTCCGTCTATCGGTCCGAAATAGCGTATGTTCATCCCCTCAAATACATTTTGTTGGTCGCTCATGGCGGCTTTTAGGCTGTTGTTGAAGCGAAGTATTCGTCCACGCATCTTTTCATCTAACCATCCCCATTGCGAAAGTTTACGAGCCAATTTGTATCGAATACGGTTGTATCCCGATGTCGTATTTAAGTTGATTAAATATTCTTTCATTCCTCCGACACTTCGGTCGATTGCCATGTTGTTGTCGTTTAGAACAATCAATAAATTATTGGGGGTAGAGGCCGCGTTGTTCAATCCTTCGAATGCTAATCCTCCACTCATGGCTCCATCTCCGATAATGGCTACAGTCTTGCGTTTGGATTCACCGGTCATACGTGCTGCTACGGCCATACCTAATGCCGCAGATATTGAGTTTGAAGCATGTCCTCCGGTAAAAGCATCGTATTCGCTCTCTTCCGGGGCGGGGAATGGACGTATTCCACCTAATTTACGATTGGTAGAGAATGCATCTCTTCGACCGGTGATGATTTTATGGCCGTATGCTTGATGCCCGACATCCCATACGAGTTTGTCATAAGGTGCGTCAAATACATAGTGTAAGGCAACCGTAAGTTCTACAGTTCCTAAACTAGAACCTAAATGTCCGGGATTGCGCGAAAGCTCTTCCAAAATCTTTTGCCTTAGTTCCTTGCATACTTCCGGCAATTTGTCTACACTTATTTTTTTCAATTCCTTTGGGGAATTGATAGTTGATAATAGATGATATTTGGTTGAATGACTCATTGACAATTTTATAAAAGATGATGCAAAAATAGTATAAATAACATGAATATGCTTATTTTTGCACTGATTTTTTCATTTCTTCCTTTTTATGTATGCAGATTTTATAACTTCGGTAGAATTACCATCTGATAGAATTTATATAGACCATTCGCATTCCATCATGTTATTGGGTTCCTGTTTTTCGGAGCATATCGGTCAACATTTGCTTAAGTCTAAGTTTGTATGTGATATGAATCCTATGGGGGTGCTTTATAATCCTATTTCAATTGCAGAGGCGCTTCATCAAATCTTAGACGGACGCTTGTATGCCGTAGGAGATTCGGAATTGATCGAAAAAGATGGTTGGCATAGTTTGATGCATCATAGTTCATTTTCGGCTTTGACTCAAGAGGCATGTGTTGCGAATATCAATGCTCGTTTGTCTATGGCAACTCAATTCCTAAAAAGGACAGATGTTTTGTTTTTGACATTTGGAAGTGCATACGTATATCGTTGGAAAGCTGATGGTCGTGTAGTTGGTAATTGTCATAAATTACCTGAGCGGGATTTTATCCGAGAAAAATTGTCGTGTGAAGAGATCGTTGAGGCTTATGTTTCTTTGATTCATCGATTGAAGCTGGCATGTCCGGAAATAAAGTTGCTTTTTACTGTCAGTCCGATACGGCATCGTAAAGATGGCATGCATGGCAATCAAGTCAGTAAAGCAACATTGTTGTTGGCAATAGAACGTTTGATGGAATTATATCCTGAACGATGTTTTTATTTCCCGTCTTATGAAATAGTGTTGGATGAATTGCGCGATTATCGTTTTTATGCGGATGATATGTTGCATCCTTCCGAACAAGCTGTTTCTTACATTTGGAAACGTTTCGGTGAATGTTATTTTTCAAAAGAGACAAAAAAAATACTGGAAGAGTGGGAAAACGTGCGCAAAGGGTTGGAACATCGTCCGTTTAATGTGAAATCTTCGCAATATAAAGCGTTTTTAAGTCAATTAGTGTTAAGGATGCAACGACTTAAAGAAAAATATCCGAATTTCGTCATAGAAAAAGAGATAGAACAATGTTATACACTATTGAACAGATTGCAAAACTGATTGGAGGCAAGTGCTTCGGCCCCTCTTCCGGAAGGATAAATTGGATATTGGTAGATAGCCGTTCGTTGTGTTTCCCTGAAGAGACACTCTTCTTCGCATTGCGGACAAAACGGAATGATGGCCATAAATATATAACGGAACTTTATGAACGTGGTGTACGTGCTTTCGTTGTCAGTTCATTACTTGGTGAAGATGAAATGCAACGGATGGCAGATGCAGCATTCTTGTTAGTGACGGATACGCTTAAATCATTGCAGAAATTGGCCGCATTGCATCGTGCACAATTTGATATACCGGTGGTAGGTATTACGGGAAGTAATGGTAAGACGATTGTGAAAGAGTGGCTGTATCAATTGTTGTCCGGTAGAGAACGGATTGTACGTTCACCTCGCAGTTATAATTCACAAGTAGGAGTACCTTTGTCTGTTTGGCTGTTAAATGAACAGACTGAGTTAGGGGTGTTTGAAGCCGGAATATCGGAAATGGCAGAGATGGAAGCTTTGCATGAAATCATTCGACCTACTATCGGTGTCCTTACGAATATAGGAGGAGCTCATCAAGAGAATTTCTATTCTTTGCAAGAGAAATGTATGGAAAAGCTGTTGCTTTTCAAAGATTGTGATGTTATTATATATAATGGTGACAATTCGTTGATTTGTGATTGCGTATCAAAGTCCATGTTAACGGTCGAAGAGATTGCTTGGTCGTTGGAAGATGACGAAAAACCATTGTATATACGTTCTATTCAAAAAGAAGAGAATGAAACGGTGGTAACTTATCGTTATTTGGGTTTTGAAGGCATGTATCGACTTCCTTTTATTGATGATGCATCGATAGAAAACTCTCTTCATTGTTTGGCTGTCTGTCTTTATCGAATGATGTCTACCGAGCAAATTGCGATACGGATGTCGCAGTTAGAGCCTGTGGCTATGCGTCTGGAAGTAAAAGAGGGTAAGCATGGGTGTACCCTTATTAATGATAGTTACAATTCCGATTTAGCTTCTTTGGATATCGCTTTGGATTTTATGGCTCGGCGTCCGGATAGAATAGAACGTAAACGTACACTGATTCTTTCGGATATGTTAGAAACCGGGCAGACTACGAAATATCTCTATCGAAAGGTTGCACAATTGGTAGAGAATCGACACATTGATAAATTTATAGGGGTAGGAGAAGGACTATCGGCTTCTGCTTCTTTTTTCCCAATGGAGAAATATTTTTTCCCCTCCACAGAAAGTTTATTGGCTTCGGATATATTTGCATCATTGCAGGATGAAGTCATCTTGATTAAAGGAGCCCGGTGCTTCCGTTTTGATGAATTGACCGAACGTTTGGCGTTGAAGGTACATGAAACCATATTGGAAATAGATTTGGGCGCTATTGTAGACAACTATAATTATTATCGTAGCAAACTGAAGCAAGAGACCAAGATGGTTTGTATGGTGAAAGCTTCTGCGTATGGAGCCGGCGCGTATGAGATTGCCAAAACGTTGCAAGACCATCATGTCGATTATTTGGCCGTAGCTGTAGCAGATGAAGGTGTAGAACTTCGTAAAGCCGGTATCTCTTGTCCGATTATTATCATGAATCCGGAAATGACCGCCTTTAAAACGATGTTTGACTATCGCTTGGAGCCGGAAGTCTATAGCTTTCATTTGTTGGATGAATTGGTGAAGGCGGCAGAAAAAGATGGGATTACTAATTTCCCCATTCATGTGAAGATTGATACCGGTATGCATCGATTGGGT